>NZ_JAEQCI010000240.1:0-2408 GCF_020738565.1 Microcoleus sp. PH2017_12_PCY_D_A
CAAGCCTATGGATTTGTTAATTTCGACAATTTTCGAGATCGACTATTAGCTTGCTTTTCTAATTAGCTTTTCTTATCACCGCAAACCCAGAAGACCCGGATCATTTTGAGGAGAGGAAGAGGGGGATTTAGGGGACTTAGGGGACTTAGGAGCCATTTATTGCTTGGATGGTGGACGATACCCAATCTTGTATTCCTGGGAGATTTTTTTTAATTTGGGGCGGTTTTTCCACGGTTCCCCAAAAGCCTGAGATCCCTTTTTACCTTTTTGCTGGGAAGTTGACAACTGGGAAGTTCCAGAAAATCCATTATTGAATTCTTCATTAAATACTTCCATGTCGCCCACACCAGTACCCAGTCTGATTTGGCGACGAGTATTTACATCAAGAAATGCCGTCATCCGCAATTCATCTTGAAATTCTGTCTCTACCCAATTATCGATATTTTTACTAATTTGCTGGTTGTCCAAAAGCCTGCCTTTCTGAGTTAACTTTGGCCGTCGTTGTATATTTCTTGGTTTCGCCATATTTTTAATTTTTAAGCGATTGGTTGTCTAACTAAATCAGGTAAAAATTCTTGAATTCCTTCACCGAAACTCTCGGCGGCAGATTCCAGAAAAACTCCAATATTCTTGATAAATGGATCTGAGCTTCCTTGAAGCTTTTCTAGCTTATTTTGGACATACAGTGCCATGCTCCATGGCTGCCCCCCCGACCCCCACTTTTTGAAAGTTTCCGCCCCTCCCGGAATAGCTTTTATTAGGGGGTGATTTGGCTGTTTTTCCGCCAATTGCTTTAACATTTTTCTGGTATCCCTATAAAATATTTTTACCATCATCCTAAGCCCAGCAAAAAAAGCAGTCCGGCTAATATTTTTTACTTGAGATATCAACTGAACCCTGGCTTCCTCGTTCAAGGATCGATATAAAATGGAAACCCTTGTCATGTTTATCTGGACACGGGGAATCCTAAATACTCCCCCACTTAGAAAGCTTGCAAGCCCCGTTCCGAAAGCGTCGCCTGCCATTGAGTACAAAGAAGTCATTTGCCCCTTCAACTGGTCTTCAATCTGTTGGTCTGTCTCTTTGAGATTTAAGGTATACCCAATCTGATACAGGCGCAGCATAGCAGTAACAACCTCAGGCCCAGCACCCAGCAAAACCCCGCCTCCTATCACAACAGCAGATATCGCTCCAAAAATAGCCAGCCCCCGCCCCTCCGAAGTATTCAACTGACCTAACATCTTCCCTTTAACGGTCATTACTGCATTAATTTGCTTTTTGACAAAATCCTTCCCTTTACCAAACATATTTTTTATATGCTCCGTAAAGAATCCAGCAATATCCTTGAGGATTTCTCCCCTTAGGCCCCGGAGTACATACTCCTTGATATCGTTTGCTATTTTCCCCGGATCTATTTGTGGAATCTTCACCCAGTCAAAAGTACCTTTAATCTTAGAGAGCCAACTATTATCGGCATCCCCGTAGTTAGTTGCGGCGCTGCTTGTCTGCTTTTCGTCAACTTTTATAATTTTTTCTGGCATTGATTTAATCCCTATTTAGAATTCAATTTTTCAACGTGCGTCAATATCAGTGCTAAAATATCCATCATATCTTTGTTGCCGGAAAATCTCTCAATTAAAACTTGATTTTCCCGACATTTCAAGAAATCGGGAAGCAATCGCTCAACCGCCAACTCTGTATTGGCATCAATACTTTTGTCAATTTCGCCTTTATTCTTCCCGAATCCTTGCCCCCTGGTATTTTTTTCTTTTACTCCAGCAGCAGTATTGAAAGGTACTGGGAAGGTAGCAGTATCCACCTCGGTTTCCACCCCAAAAGCTTCACATAGAGCGTGAACTTTCGCGCTTAACTTCAGTGTCATTTCTGAATTCTGTATACCCATCCAAGCCAATCTATACAGAAAATTGGTGCGGGTATCTCCATCTGCGTTATCATCCCATACCTGTTTCATCATTGCCTCGATAGCAGATGTAGCGCTTGGGTACTGAATATCTACAGTTTGGTCGCCCTCTGCGGCATTATTATTATCCTGAATATAAAGCTTTGGGGGGTGGATTCCAAGATGATCTATTTCCTGCGCCAATGCTCGCAGGAAATTGGCATAATCTTTGATAATTTCCTCCCCTTGTCCGCCCGGCATTCTTAATCGCCAGGGGAAAGTACATTTTCCTTTGAGCATTTCTCGCGTAGCGAGAACCTGGTGAACTTCGCTCAACATTGCACAACATGCTTTATCCATTTTTGTAGGTGGTGAGTTGGGTGGAGGGGGAGAAGTAGCGGGGGATGGCGTCCCCGGACATCTGAATTCCTTGATTTCGTTTGTCCAAGTGCTGCGCCACGTCCATGAACCCAAAGCAGTTCTTACGTAATAATATTCAACAAAAACA
>NZ_JAEQCI010000040.1:0-145800 GCF_020738565.1 Microcoleus sp. PH2017_12_PCY_D_A
TGGCTTGTTGGTAAAGAGAAATATTCAAGAGGCAGGGGCCGGCAGGGGTTTAAACCCCTGCCTCATAGCGAAAGTCGGTTGAAACCGACTGAATTTAAACATAAATTAAGGAGGGTGAGATTCCAATTTCATAAAATATTTGCTGTTCATTTGTGGGATGTTTTAATACTACCAGTCCGTTTTAACGGACTTTAGCTATTAGACAGGGGTTTAAACCCCTGGCGGGCTGTCGGAATGGCGAGAAGCTCGATCGCAGGTAAAGAGAAATCTTCAAGTTTGCATACTAAATTCCTCCGGCTCAATATCCCAATTTACCCAACGAATTGCCTCCCTTGCCGATCGCACATTTGGCGGCACTCGCAGCGCATGAACGAACCCCGTACTCGGACAGGTCATTTTTAACAAAAAAACTGGTAATGGCATCCCATCGGCGTCGAAATCGTCCTCAAAATCCATTTTTAACAGGGTATATTCCTGCCAAGTGTCTAATTCAGTGGCTGCTAGTTCTTGACAAATTCGATCGCACCCGATGCCCTGAATTAACGCTCGCCGAACCTCTGCGTTGTGCTCCTTCAACAGCCATTTAGACTGCCACTCGCGGGGGTGCAGGCGGCCGTACCATTCGGGTAAAATCGCGCCGTGATAGGCGTAAATCGCAAAACCGCCGGCAAATTGTACGGCGGGTGCTGCTTCGGCGTGCAAGCGGCGGTTGCTGTCTGCCGAAAGTACGATCGGCTTTTCGCACACAACACAAACTTTGTCGTAGGGAAAAATCCAGCCGCAAGTCTTGACAAGCGATTGAAAAATTGTCCAGATATTGCCGTAGGAGTGCGCGCAATTCAAGACGGAAATGCAAAAATCTAACAAACTGCCGCCACCAGCCCACAATTCGGGTTGAATGCAATTATCTAGTTGTTTGTTGAGATGCGCGTACTGCAAATACCTGGCCCGCTGTCCGCTTAAATCGATCGGCAATTTGCTCGCTATTTCCATCGCTAAATGCTCGCGGAGGGGACTCCACAGTTGGCTTTGCAGTTGGGTGTAAAGTTCATTTTCGAGTTGATTTTGCAGTTGACGTTTTAGCTGGCTTTCTAGTTGTCCGCGCAGACAAGCCAGCAGTTGTTTTTCAACTTCGCAGCGCAGTTTGCTCTCTAATTGGCTGCGAAGGTGAGTTCTCGGTTTGTCTGCGCGGTTGAGTATAGTGTTAGCGGCTTGGTAGGGACGATCGCAAAAAATGATTTCCGGTGCTGGTTTGCCGTAGCGAAGCGGGGCTCCATCCATCGCCCTGTAAGCTAATGTAATGGTTTCTGTGGCTTGAGAGCGATCGATCGGGCCTGTGGAAAGTGCGATCGCCCTCCACTTGTCGCGATAAACTGGAATCTGAGCTTCTTGTGCTGGCGTGAGTTTTTTAACCTTAGTCTGCGACATACCTCCAGCCTTGAGGTTCGTATTCGCGCTGAATCCGCACCATCCAATTACCTTCAGGAATTGCGATCGCTTTGTGTTCTTCGTGACTCAACAAAGCTGTCGGCGAAAGCACTCGCAAATAGAGAGTACCGTCTTTTTCGTAAAGTTCAGCTTGTCCCTCAATAATCTGGTGAGAATGTCCCGTGACTTCACCTTCGGCGAGAGTTAGGTGAGGTTTTTTGTCACCTTGGATTTGCGGTACGGGGGTGAGAATTACGTCGCCTTGTCGGATTGGTTTCATAGGTTTTTTCTAAATTTTGTGTGCTGATGTCGATCGGTTGGTCTTTACCTACCGCAATTATATACTACATTGGTAATACAGGGCTGTCAAGGGCGATCGACCAATTGTCAAAATATTGTCTTGCAAAAAATAGACTATTTCTGTAAAATACAAGCATTTAAGATACAGCATATTCCATGTAGATGTAGATCGCGAGAAACCGGGTTTCTTGAACTGAATCAGTAATGATGCGAGAACTGTAAAGAAACCCGGTTTCTGGGGTGTACTTTATAAACCTGGAATAGGCTGTATATACATTCCTACAATACACCAGTGAATGTATATCATTCAGAGTTTCAAAATTATCAAATCACAATTATAGCCAAAAATATATCATGTCAAATACCGTCAATTTCTCACCAGCCACCAACTTTAACACACAAAGCAAACCCCGTTCCGTTGTTGTCGCCGACTTTAATGGCGACTCAAAACTAGACTTGGCTACCGCAAACCGGGCTGACAATAACGTATCAATTTTATTAGGAAATGGCGCGGGATTGTTTGGCGAAGCCCCTACCTCTCCCTTGGCCGCAGGGAAAAATCCTCTTGCTATCGTTGTCGGCAACTTTAACTCCGACACATTGCCAGATTTGGCTGTAGCCAACTACATAAATCCTGGCGCATCAGCATCAGTTTTATTAGCAACAGGTGCAGGTAATTTTAACTCGGCTGCGACCGTACCAACGCCTTTAGCAAATAGTCCGCATTTCATCGCAGTCGGAGATTTGAATAATGACGGAAAACAGGATTTAGTTGTTCCCAATTTGTGGTCTAATGATGTTTCTATTTTATTGGCAAATGGTGCGGGCAATTTCAGCCAAGGCATAACTATTTCTTTGCCCAGTATATCATTTTTAGGTCAAGAATCTGCTGTAACTACCAGTGTTTCAGTGGCAGATTTTAACGGCGATGCTAAACTTGATTTGGCTGTAACAAATAGTGAATTATTGCCTCCCAATGGTCGTGTTTCTATTTTTTTGGGAAATGGCAATGGCAGTTTTCAAAAGCTTGACAATTATAATGTGGGTTTGTTTGCTTATTTTGTGGCTACAGCAGATTTTAATCAAGATAATAAGCCTGATTTAGTTATAGCTGATTCCGGCTTGCCTCCCGTGGGTTTACCGGGCAGTGTCTCTGTTTTGTTGGGAAATGGTTCGGGTGGTTTTAGTTCGCCTCTGAAATTAAATGCGGGGATAAATCCTTTTTCTGTTGCTGTAGCCGACTTTAATGCTGACTCGTATCTAGACTTGGCTGTAGCGGACAATAATACTAACGATCGGACAAATCCGGGTAGTGTTTCAATTTTATTGGGCGATGGTACTGGCGGGTTTAGCACGCTTTCTCAGAAATTTAATGTTGGGATAAATCCTACTTCCGTTGCGGCACGGGATTTTGATGGTGATGGTTTTTCAGATTTGGTTATTGCTAACGCTGGCTCTAATAATGTTTCAATTTTACTGAATCAGCCGAGTATTTTAGAATTTACTTCTCCAATTTATAGCGATTCTGAAGGTGATACCGGTAATGTCAAAATTGTGGCGGCGAAAGTTAAGCGCCATGGCGGAAGTAGCGGTAAGGTGACAGTGGCTGTGAATTTATCTGATAGTGTTGGCAGTGCTACTTCGGGGACAGATTATATTAATGTTTTTCCAATTGCTGTGACTTTTGATAATGGGGATGCTGCGGATAAGGTTGTGGAAATTCCGATTGTTGGTGATTCTGTTGTGGAAAATGATGAAACTATTAATTTTCAGTTGGCAAATGTGAGTGGTTATGCCAAGTTTGGAACTACAACTGCTGCTACTTATACAATTATTAATGACGATCGTGTAGGAATTCCGACACCAATTCCGACAGCTACTCCAATACCAATTCCGACAGCTACTCCAATACCAATTCCGACACCAATTCCCACACCAATTCCCACACCAATTCCCACACCAATTCCCACACCGATTCCAGCAGCTACTCCGACACCGATTCCAGCAGCTACTCCGACACCAATTCCAACGCCAATTCCGACAGAAACGCCGACACCGATTCCAACGCCAATTCCGACAGCTACTCCGACACCGATTCCAACGCCAATTCCAACAGCTACTCCGACACCGATTCCGACAGCAATTCCAACAGCTACTCCGACGGCGGGAGGGGCGGGCACGGGGACTTCCCCCTTACAGATTCCGATTGATTCGATCGCCTTTCAAAATATTCCAACTTCCCCGGAGCTCATCAATACCTTAACCGAAGTGGCAACTTCTACGCAGCTAATCGACAACTTACCCGCGATCGCAAATTCAATACCTCAGCTCATTAGTATCCTAACACCAACTCCCGCAACAACTCCAACTCCGGTACAAATTCCAACTCCGGTACAAATTCCAACTCCGGTACAAATTCCAACTCCGGTACAAATTCTAACTCCGATACGAATTCCAACTCCGGCGACAACTCCAACTCCGGCGACAACTCCAACTCCGGCGACAAATCCAACTCCGGCGACAACTCCAACTCCGGCGACAACTCCAACTCCGCCGACAACACCAACTCCCGCACCAATTCCCTTTGCTGAAACTGATTGTATTTGCCAGACTCTACCGTTGCCAGATTTGAGCGAATTGATTCACGATCGCACTTATAATGTGATTCTCGGTACTCCTGAAGACGATCGGGCGATGGATGGATCCCCGCTTGGCTACGGCACTCAAGATAATGATATCATTGTGGCCAATCTGGGTGAAGACTCAATCTTGGGAAATTGGGGAGAAGATTTTATTAACGGTCGAGAAAACAATGATACCATCAATGGTTGTCAACTATCTGATTTTATTGATGGTGGTAAAGGTAACGATTCTTTGCTTGGTGGCAAAGAAAACGATTTAATACTTGGCAGCAAAGGAGATGATACAATTCTCGGAAATTTAGGAAATGATACTTTATGTGGTGGTGAAAATGATGATTATTTAAGAGGAGATGAATCTAAGGATTTAATCGATGGTTGTGAGGGTGAAGATACTATTTATGGAGGCGAAGATAATGATACTTTGATTGGCGGCAGTGGTAATGATGTTTTGAGCGGAGATTTGGGAGAAAATCTGCTGATTGGTGGTAGTGGTAATGATTTATTTATTCTCAAAGGGGACAGCGGTTTCCAAATAATTGCAGATTTTCAAGAAGGAAAAGATGCGATCGCATTTTTTCCTGGGTTGAGTTTTTTAGATGTAGAAATTGTGCCAAATGGTAAAAATACCGCGATTCAAATAAGAGGTTCGCAAGTGGCAATTGCTGAATTTTGGCAAGTAGATTCTTCCCTGATTAATTCGGATAATTTTGTGTTTTTGTAATAATGACCAATGAGTGATGACCAATGAGTGATGACTGTTGACTGTTGATTGTTGACTGTTGACTGTTATGCTTCAAAGGCGGCAACCGAAACCCGATCGCGCCCAGCAGCTTTCGCCCGATAAAGCGACTCGTCGGCGATCGCAATTAACGTCCCCGGCTGCGACATCGGCGCCGGAATGCAGCAAGCCACACCCAAACTCAGCGTGACATATTCGCTGACTGCAGACTGCGCGTGAGGTATCTGCAAACCCCGCACCTGTTGGGCGATAATTTCAGCAACGCAAGCCGCACCTTGAATATCCGTATTCGGCAAAACTATGGCAAATTCTTCTCCACCGTAACGCGCAACTAAATCAGCCGATCGCTTTACCGAACACTGCAAAACCTGCGCCACTTGCCGCAAACACTCATCCCCCGCTTGGTGGCCGTAAGTGTCGTTATAAAGTTTGAAGTAATCGATGTCGCACATAATCAAAGACAGCGGCGCTTCTTCCCTCGCCAAACGCCGCCATTCCGTATCGAGATAATCATTAAAAAAGCGGCGGTTTCTTACCTCAGTCAAACTGTCGTAAGTTGCCAAATACTGCAAAGCTCGATTTACTGTTTCTAACTGCCGTTTCTGCTGCTGCAACTGGCGGTTGAGCACAGTCAACTCCTGTTCTGCTGCATGGGTTCTGAGCAAATTTCTTACCCTCGCCAACAGTTCCCTCTCGTCAAAAGGCTTGGAAATATAATCGTCAGCACCGGCATCCAAACTTTCGATCCGAGCTTCCATGCCCGATCGCGCTGTCAAAAAGATTACCGGAGTCGAACTCAACTCAGGCGTGTTCCGAATCTCCTTGAGCAAATCCAGTCCGTTTTGTCTGGGCATAATTTGGTCGCTCAAAATCAAATTTGGCTGCAAACTCTTGGCTTTTTCTAAACCTTCAACCCCGTCCCTCGCCACTGCGACTCGATAGTACGGACTCAATAAGGTTTGGAGGTAAGACAGCAGAAAATTGTTATCTTCTACTACCAGCAACAGCGGTAATTCTTGGCTGTCAGTTGTTGATTCTTCGCTATGATTATTGTTGTCGTCAAAACTGTGAGAGTCCGACAGCCCTAGTGCGATCGCCCCAACATTTCCCGCGTCAGAACAGCCAAATCCACTCATCCCTGCCAATTGGGCGATCGCGCTTACCAACTGATTCGCCTCCACCGGCTTCGACAAATGCCTCTGAAACCCCGCAGAGAGCGCCGATGCCGAATCCTCCTCACGGATGCCTCCCGTGAGCGCTACCGCCGGCAGCAGTGCCCTGTGCTCGGACATTTCCATGGCTCTGATGCGGCGGATCAAATCGCAGCCGTCTGTTTCCGGCACCGCCATATCGCTCACCAACACGTCGGGCCGCGACTGTTCCAACTCGGCCATCGCTTCACCGGCGCTACTCACCGCTGTTACCTTGGCTCCAAATGCTTCGAGGGCAGTTTTGAGAAATTCCCGAATCTCGGCGCTGCTTTCCACCACCAGCACTTGCTTTCCGGCTAGGGGTTTGGAAACCGATCCGGAGTGGTTTTCCGGGAAATGGCCGATCGCAGGAGTGCGATCGCGCGCATTGTTGCTGTGAGCGATCGGTAGCAGCACGCCAAAAGTCGCCCCCTGACAGATGCCGGCACTCTGGGCCCAAACAGTTCCCCCGTGCAGTTCCACCAACTGCCGCACAATTGAGAGCCCCAACCCGAGCCGATTTTGTTCCTTGGACTGGAAGCTATCTCCGGGGCGGAAGTAGTCAAAGATGTACGGCAGAAATTTGGGGTCGATCCCGCAACCGCTGTCGCTGACCCGAATCAAGGTGCCCGACTCTGCAGGCTCGATTCGCACTTGAACGGGCTGGAGTGTCGATTCTGGAGTGAATTTGATGGCGTTGGCCAGGAGGTTCCAGACTATTTGCTGCAAGCGTTCTACATCTGCTACAACGTAGCTGACGCTGGGGTAGAAGTGTGTTTCTACGCGGAGGTTTTTGGCCTCGGCGGCGGGGCGCAGGGTCTCGATCGCCGATTCAATCACAGACGGGAGGTGAACCCGGCCGACATTCAGGCGCACTTTCCCCCGCAGCAGCCGGCTCAAATCGAGGAGATTGTCTATTTGCCGGTTTTGCAATTTGGCGTTGCGCTCGATGATTTCCAAAGCGCGGTTCGTAATCGCTTCGTTTAACTTGCGCGATCGAGCTAGCTGTACCCATCCCAAAATCGCGCTCAGGGGCGATCGCAGTTCGTGGGACGCGATCGCCAAAAATTCGTCTTTTGCCCGGTTGGCTGCGATCTGGGCTGCTTCTACGGCTTTGCGATCGGTGATGTCGAATCCGATCGCCAAATACTGACAGGGTTTCCCGTTAAAGTCCAAAAGCGGAACTACTGCTGCGTACACCCAATAATCGCTGCCATTCTTGGCTTGATTCTTAATTTCTCCTTGCCAAACTTCATTTTTGGCAACTGTTGACAGCAAATTTTTGATGAATTCCCAAGACTTGTATTCCGAGTGGAGGATGCCGAAATGGCAGCCGATTAGTTCAGTACGCGAATAGTTAGAGATGCTGCAAAGTCGATCGCTGACGTAGTTGATAATTCCTCGGGCGTCGGTTCTCACCGCCACTGCAAATCGGTCGATCGCTACTTTAAAATCTAAAGATTCTTGCAGCGACGAATCCAGTTCTTTTGTCGTAGAAATTTGGTCTGGGCGATCGGGCGCGTGTGCTGGCTGGCGATCGGCCTTATCCTGGCTCCGCTGTTGGATTTCCATTGCTTCTATTTTCCCCTGACGGCTGACAGCTAATCTACTCGCATCCTGATTCATTATCACTGTTTTTTTTGCCCGCGCTGGCGGGTGCAATAATTTGTATATTTTCCTTTGCATTAAAACTCGGCTGTCGGCACCTCCACTTGGGAGTCATACCATTTGAGATTGGAGATTTTAGATTATAAATGACTCTTGGAGTTGGGAGCTTAGCTGCGGTTGCATTCTTTTTTTCAACTGGAGTACCCTCAAATTTTATGGGGAGTTGAGACTAAATTTTGTCAATCTGAGGACATATTTTCTCATATCTGCCCGACGGGCGCTGGATACAAACCGTCAGCTTTTTTCTCACAATTACCTCCCGCATCTGGCACAAAATCTACTCTCGGGCCGGCTTTCGAGTCTCCGGCATTTTGCCCGATATCCACTCAAAGATATGTGTGCAGAACTTGACCGTTCCCCAAGAATGCACCCGTTTTGGCGAACCAAGTCCGCGTTTTGCGATCGTCGGCAACTTCTATTAAAATTTCTTTTTCTACATCTTGACAGCACTGTAAATATTATGTATTATAAATGTAATACCAAAGAAAAGCTGAGTAGCAAAACTGCATTAACGCACTCAATTATTAACTGTTTGAGGAAAATTGTCTGTGAATTTATCTATGAATTTAGACGCTGTACGCGAACAATTTGAACAAAGAGCATTTGATTATGACGGTTTAATTCCCCGCCTGATTCCGCACTATCGCGAGCAACACGATTTAATATTACAGTTAATCCCTTTTGAAACCAATGTTAACATAAAAGTTTTGGATTTAGGCGCGGGGACGGGCATACTGTCAGCGATGATTTTGCAAACATATCCTCAAGCAAATCTCACAGCCTTTGACATGGCGGAAAATATGCTGAAAGTTTGTCAAACTAATTTGTCCGCTTTCGGAGAAAGGCTGACATTGCAGCAGGGAAACTTTGCCGAAGATGATTTCGGCAGCGGTTACGATTTGGTAGTTTCTGGGTTGGCAATCCACCACCTCGACATTGAAGGAAAACAAAAGCTATTTCACAAACTTTTTCAGTCAATGAATGCCGGAGGAATCTTGCTAATCCGAGATATTGTCACAGGTGCTACCCCAAAGCTGACCGAGCAATACGAAGACTTGTGGCGGCAGTACATGAAAGCTAATGGAGAAGACGATGCAGCCTGGTTTCAAAACTATCTAAAAGAAGATATTCCTTCCTCTGTGGAAGAGCAGACAAAGTGGCTTGCAGAAGCTGGTTTTGCAGAAGTAGGATGTCACTGGCGCTATCTCAATTTTGCTATTTTTGGCGGTGTCAAGAAGTGAATGCAATTGAGTGAGGCTCAGTTAGAGTGTAAATCTGCGGCGACAAAGATATGAAGAGTTATAATTTTGTAAATATGCCACTGATTAACATTTCACTATCATGAAAACCATCTGGAACCGCATTGACTCTTGGCTTGCTGCTAATGGGCAAGAAATTCTAAACAATCTGCAACCGGGAGCAACCGATGAAGCGATAAAAACAGCAGAAAAATTTTTACAAATTCAGTTTCCTGATGATGTAAAATCATCTTTCCGAATTCATAACGGTCAGTTTGAAAAAAGATATTCACTAATGCCTGGGTGGCAGTTTCTTTCTTTAGAAAAAGTGATAGGAGAGTGGGAAACTTGGAAAGAATTACTGGAGGCAGGCGACTTTAATGATGAAGATGGGAATGATTGCGGCTGCGCTTCTGATGGACTGATACGGACAGAACTGTGGTGGAATCCGAAATGGATTCCGATCGCTTCAGACCTAGGCGGGGATAGTATTTGTTTGGATTTAGAGCCAGCACTCACTGGTCAAGTTGGGCAAATTATTGTTATGTGCCACGATGATGGTTACAGAGATGTTATTGCTGACAGTTTGCGACAATGGCTGGAACAGTTTGCCACAGATTTAGAAACTGGTAAATATAAATTTGAAAAAACAAAATTTAATTTGAGGAAAATACAAATATAATGAATGATACCCGCTCAATAAAAATTAGCAGATATCTCAGCAAACACCTGCGCCACGCGCCCTCGCGCATCGGCATTCAACTCGCGCCTGGAGGCTGGGTTCCTGTTAGCGAACTCCTCTATGCGTGCCAAAAAAATAACTTCCCAGTTCAGCTTTCCGAACTCAAGGAAGTAGTCGCGCAAAACGACAAACAGCGATTTTCCTTCGACGAAACGGGCACTCTAATTCGTGCCAACCAAGGACACAGCGTAGATGTTGACTTGCAATTAGAACCTGCTGTTCCCCCAGATATTTTGTATCACGGAACAGGTAGGACTGCCGTCAAGTCTATTCTCAGTGAAGGAATTCGGAAAATGTCGCGGCATCACGTTCATTTGTCGGCGGACATTCAGACAGCGCGTAAAGTAGGTGCCAGACACGGCATCCCGGCAGTCTTGATTGTAGATACCGCAGCAATGCAACAGGAGGGCCATACATTTTACTGCTCGGATAACAAAGTTTGGTTGGTAGATATGGTGCCGCCCAATTATCTAAAAGTCTATGGACAAAATCCTGTTTGGTTCTAGCAAATGTGCGGCAAATATTTTAAAATAAGAATAACTAGGAGTTTTACAAGATGAGTGCGGAAGATATGGGCGAGCGCGACAACAATTTTAATCAAAACAACCCTCAAAATCGAGGGCTGTTAGGATCGGGCTGGCGACCTCTATACCGTCAATTTGATTGGGAACACCTGCTGCACTTAGCGTCTAGCGACCCCAGAGAACTCGTTCAAAAGACTTTAGATGCAGCCAGCGATATTGCCGATGCCATGGGACGGCATCAATATACTTGGTGGGCTAATATCTTAAATGTATTCTCGGAAAATACTCGCTACGAAATTGACGAGTTTTGGGATTACATTACTCCGCAGCCCGTTTACCCGGATTACCGTTACAAAGATGTCTTAGTTACCGAAACTCCTGTGGTGCAATTGGTCAGCCGCGCTAGTATTCCCATCGACTACGTTCTCAACAAACTCCAGGAGATTACTGTTTTCAAAGTTCTGGATTTGCTGGGAAAACCGGATGCGATTACCCAGTTTTTTATGGAACGGCATTTTTCTTATCCGCGGGAGCGATTTGTTAGCTGGGAACGCTTGGAAGTTTTGGGTACTGTTTATGCTTATTGGGGACAAGCAGGCTGCTGGCTGCAAATTGACAGCTACGACAGGGGTCGGCGGTGCTACACTCTGATTTGCAAAGATATTGCGCCGTTGGTTAGCAAGGCTACTTACAATTTAGCGGTGATTCTCAGCGGGTACAAAAGCCGTGTCGGACAGGTTCACAGTCACTTCCCTATTCGGAGTTTTTCTGCGGAAGTTCAAAGTTTTACTGATACTGTTCAGCAGGCAATTCTGGATCAAAATCAGTTGGCTGTGTTGGTTAGCGGCGAACCGGGGACGGGCAAAACTGCTTGGACTCAAGCGGTAGCAAAGGAGATTTTAGTGCCGCTGGGTTATGTGATTTTTATCTTGGATCATGATGCTGTGGAAAATTTTGTGCCGCCGAGTTATTTGGAGCGGATTTGCATTATTATCAATGAGGCTGATAATTTGGCTCAAGATCGATCGACCGCAGCGGCCCAACGCAGTAACAAAACTGAACATATTTTGAGTTTGCTGGATGGAACTCTGTATCAAAGCGTCATGGACGAACAGGGGATTCAATTTCAGCAGAAACTCGTAGTGTTACTCACTTGCAACACTATTGAAAGATTAGATCCTGCAATGCTGCGGAAAGGGAGAGTGGATTTTACCAGTGAATTTACGCACAAATTTGTTTGACGAGGCACGTAAAGTCTCACACACTTTTGGCGATTCACCCCGAGGGATAGCCTTGCCGCGCGTACTGCTGCGCCACCTCAAATGTTGAATAATTATGAGCAAATTTCCTGAATGTCAAAGTTTCGGGAACAATTTATTTAGTACCTATGGACACATCCCCTAAAAAATGATATTAATGATGGGTGACACCCTCTAAGGGTATCACCCAAAACAGCGAATCAGGGGAAGAGTGTTTTAGGTCTGAAATAGATTTTTCAAACTTGACAGCTATGGAGGAAATCCCAAATCGTGCAAACTAAGCCAGTTAAGCAAGAAATTCGACTGGGAAGGTATGCCGGGGGGACAATCCCGATCGCCCACCAACCCCCTGATGCAGCCATGTCCGAAAGTAAAGAGGGATTTCGGCGGTTGGTGGAGCGCTCCGCCGACGCCGTGGCAATGGTAGATTGTGAAATGCGCTATCTGTCGGTTTCTCGTCGCTGGGAAACAGATTGCGGATTTGGTGGCGGTGAGGCCCTGGGTAGGTCTCATTGGGAACTGTTCCCGAATCTCCCGGAATATTGGCAACAAAATGCTCGCGCTTGTTTGGCGGGAGTTTTGGAATACAGCGAGTTTGTGGTAGGGCGATCGCCCGTATCTGTAGCAGGACAAATCGAAGGTGGGGTCAGCGCTTCGGAAAAATGGGTATTTTGGCCGTGGAAAAATAACGAAGGTGCGATCGGCGGTTTGATCCTGTTTGCCGAAAAGATAGCTGAAACAAAGTGCTACAATACATGGACGCCCGAGGCCAAAAGGAAGCAGTTAGAAACAAAACTACAACTAACTCAAATTGCCCTCGACAATGCTGCTGATACAGTTTTTTTTACTACCTCAGACGGTCGAATTTGCTACGCGAACAAAGCCGCTTGCGATCGGGGAGGCTACTCGGAATCGGAACTGCTAAACCTGAGATTGAGCGACATCGATTCGCAATTGTCAGCATCGGATTGGCCCGATCGCTGGGTTGAACTCAAGCAGCAAAGCAACCTTACTTTTGAAACCAGTTACAAAACTAAAAACGGCACCAGTTTTCCCGTCGAAGTTCAAGTCAATTATTTAGAATACGACGGCTGCGAATACTGCTGCACGATCGCCCGCGACATTTGGGCTCGCCTCGCAGCAAAATCTGCGCTTTTAGAGGCAAAAGAGCAACTTCAAGCCGTCTTGGATGCGGTGCCCGGATTAGTTTCTTGGGTAAGTTCCGATTTGCGCTACTTGGGAGTAAACCGACATTTAGCTTCCGCTTACCAAATGCCTGCGGAACTATTTACAGGTAAAAAAGTAGGTTTTTTAGATACAAGTCCCAAATTTAACGACTTAGTATACGATTTTTTTGCCAACTCGAACAATAAGACATCTCAAGAAGTAACAGCCAGCATCAGAGGAGAAAATAAAACTTTTTTAATTGTGGCTCAAAAATATCAAAAAAATACGGCGGCTGTATTTGTGGGATTGGACATTACCGAAAGCAAACAGTCTGTGTTGGCTTTGCAAGAATCGGAAGAACGCCTGCGCCAGCAAGCGGCGAAATTAGAGCAGACGCTGTTAGTTTTGCAGCAAACTCAAACTCAACTGATTCAAACAGAAAAGATGTCATCTCTGGGGCAGTTGGTAGCAGGAATAGCGCACGAAATTAACAATCCAGTTAGTTTCATTTCTGGCAACGTCAGCCACGCCACTGGCTACATTCAAGAACTGCTGCGCTCCATCGACCTTTACCAAAAATATTATCCCAATCCAGCTCCGGAAATTGAAGAATTGATGGAAGAATTAGACTTAGAATTTATCAAAAAAGATTTACCAAAATTGATAAATTCCATGAAAGTCGGTTCCGAGAGGATTCGGGATGTTGTGCGATCGCTCCGCTTGTTCTCGCGTACTGACGAACCTCAAATGAAGCCTGCGGATATCCACGAAGGTTTGGACAGCACTGTGCTGATCTTGCAAAATCGCCTCCAAGCTAAAGGGGGACGCCCGGGGATTTCTCTAGTTAAGGAATACGGGGATTTGCCGCGAGTCCGCTGCTATCCGGGACAGTTAAATCAAGTGTTCATGCACTTATTGACAAATGCGATCGACGCTTTGGAAGAAGGGGGGAGAAATCCGGAAAAGTATGGTACAATCCAAAATCAGTCTTTGTTTTCTGCGGGCGGCTCGGGATCTGAAATATTCAATCCCGAAATTCGGATTCGGACGGAAGTGATAGGGGAGAGCGAAGTGGCGATCGCCATTAGCGACAACGGCCCTGGAATGACTGAAGAAGTTCTCCGCTGTATCTTTGACCCTTTATTTACTACGAAGTGTCAGGAAACGAGCACAGGTTTGGGATTGGCAATATCCCAGCATTTGGTAGTAGAAAAGCACGGCGGTGAGTTGCACTGTGTTTCTCGTCCGGGAGAGGGAACTGAGTTGATCGTTAAAATTGCGATCGGTAACGATTAATTTACCTAACTCAAAGCTGAAGAGTGGATTAAAATCTCAAATCTAATATCATCTCCGGTACAATAACGGCGATCGGGTTAGTAGTGAGGACTTTAGTCCTCATAAAACTATGAGGACTAAAGTCCTCACTACGAACCAATTTTACTCTCGTTGTTTTAGTTTTGTAGGGTGCGTCAGGAATGAATCTGAGACCGCCGACCGATCATTTTTTTGCTGACGCACCCTACAGAATCTACAATCTACAATCTAAAATAATATGGTAATTGAGTGGCTGAGATTTAAAGTACCTCCCGAAAAATGGGAAGAGTTTATTCTGCGAGATGAAGAAGTTTGGACGGTCGGACTCAAAAGTTTGGACGGTTATTTGGGGAAGGAAGTTTGGGTGGATGCGGTGGAAAATGAGGTGGTGATGTTGATTCGCTGGGAAACTAGGGAACAGTGGAAGTCGGTGCCGCAAAGCAAAATCGATGAGTTGGATGCTAAAATGGGCGATTTGCAAATGCCGATCGCCGAAAGTCGGGAATATCAAGTTCGCAAGTTTTTGCATTAGTATTGCAACTCGTACAACGATCGCAGTGTTTGGTATTTGGTGTGAAGGGCGATTCACGCTCGGGATAGCTACGCACGCGCGTACTCCTTTCAACAAGCCTTACGAGAGTGCGATCGCACACGAGGCTTGATTCGGTGAGTCAACAACCTGAATTACACTCACAAATCTTAATTAATGGCAGTATAATTATAGTTGTTTGTCATCAGGGCTTTATGTCAGCAAAGGATAAATTTCATGATGTTGTGAAGATTGCCTTGGAAAAGGATGGTTGGCAGATTACAGATGACCCACTTTCCATCAGTGTGGGTGGAGTTGATCTGTTAATCGATCTGGGGGCGGAACGTCTGCTCGCAGCCGAACGCCAGGGCGAGAAAATAGCTGTAGAAATCAAGAGCTTTTTGAATACTTCAGCCATAACAGACTTTCATTTAGCGGTTGGACAATTTATCAACTACCGTACAGCCCTGAAGTTTAAAGACCCCCAACGTCAGCTATTTTTGGCAATTCCTTTGACGGCGTATAACGATTTTTTCAAGCGTGAATTTGCAATCGCTGTTGTGGATGATTACCAGTTTAAATTATTGGTCTATGATGTAGAACAAGAGGTGATATCTTTATGGAAAAAGTAGAAAAATATCGGGATTGTATCAAACAAGTTCTGACGAAATATGCTGCATACAAGCCTTCTTATGGGGAAGTGGAGATGCAAGTTATTTTTGACACAGAACACAATCATTATCAAGTTGTTCGAGTCGGTTGGGATAACAAACAGCGAGTTTACGGTTGTCCGATACATCTCGACATTAAGGATGGCAAAATCTGGATTCAGCAGAATGGAACAGAAATCGATTTAGGACAAGAGTTGGTTGATATAGGTGTGCCGAAGTCGGACATTGTGGTTGGGTTTCATTCACCTTATATGCGTCAGTTCACAGAATTTGCAGTGAGTTAGAACTAACATTGATGCTTGGTTGCAGATAGGCGATCGCTCTTTTTTACTGGAGCGATCGCACTCGGTACAACGATCGCAGTGTTTGGTATTTGGTGTGAAGGGCGATCGGTCTTTTATTTTAGGCGATCGCTCATCAGAAACAAGAAAGGGCGATCGCCCTTGGTAGAATCATCGTACTGTTTGGTATTTGGTGTGAAGGGCGATCGCCCAATTCGTTCCTCTACACCTATCAGAGTCGGTTGTCTGGATACTGGTGAGTTATAATGATAACTATGGTAAGATCGAGAGACGAATCGTTAATGTGTGAAATGAGTGTGAGCAAGTGATTCCAGAATTCGATGAAAACGGCAATCTACCACCCGGAGTTCATTTCTGTGAATGAGAGGAGTTTAATAAAAAATTTGGTACGAATTATAAAAGAGAGCGGATGCTCGATGGATTGGAACTGGCAATGACGCAATTAAAAACAGCAGGCTGTAGGACTATTTATATTAATGGTAGTTTCGTCACCAGCGAGCCAGAACCCAACGATTTTGATGCTTGTTACGATCGCGAAACTGTAGACATGAATCATCTGAGAGTTAATGCTCCTAGATTGTTCAATTATGCCGATCGGAATGCCCAAAAAGCCAGGTATCGAGGGGAGATTTTTCCATCAGACCAACCTGTAGGCAATTACGGCGAAAATTCTTTTGAGTTTTTTCAAAAGGACAGAAATAAAAACAAGAAAGGAATCATAGCCATAGATCTAATGAGGTGGGAACCATGATTAAAGATGAATTCCAGTATGAAGTCAGTCAAGAATGGGTGGCAAAGTTTAAAAAAACTATTGCAGCGATGGAGCGAGATGAGGAAGCCAAAAGAAAAGATTTTCTGAAATGGGATGCAGGGCGAGGTGCTGTGCAGTGTCATGTTGATAAGTTAGAAGCAGAAATAGCCGAATATGAAAGATTGATGAATTGTGACACAAGTCAGTCACTTGAAATTACTGTGGAAGATATAACTGAGTTGCCATTTGCTTTAATAAAAGCTCGGATGGCTGCCAAAATTACCCAGGAAGAACTAGCGGAAATTATAGGAATTGACCCGGAGCGAATTAAGCAGTGTGAGGATAAGAATTATCAATGCGCTAGTTTTGTAGAAATTATTGAAGTTAGCGCGGCTTTGGGTGTGGAGTTTAAAACTGCTGTGATAGAGGTGGATTTTGGGGAAGTAGAAATTGGTAAAAAAATTGCGGAGAAACGCAGGAAAAAAAGAATGAAGATGGCAAGTAAAGCATCCTAAAAAGTAATTTCTTGCCATGAAAAGTGCTGAATATGTCGGGCTTGTTGGCTGTGAATTAGATAAGGGCGATCGCTCTTTCATTTTAGGCGATCGCTCATCAGAAACAAGAAAGGGCGATCGATCTTGATGCGTGAAGGGCGATCGCACTCCGTACAACGATCGCAGTGTTTGGTATTTGCTGCGAAGGGCGATCGCTCTTTCATTTTAGGCGATCGCACTCCGTACAACGATCGCAGTGTTTGGTATTTGGTGTGAAGGGCGATCGCCTTCCATTCAATAGCACCTATGCGATCGGTCAAGATACTGGTAAAGGCGAACATCTTTGAGGTAAACTAGAATTGCTCAAAGTTTCTGGATTTTAACATGGAAACAATGAAAATGCAATCGTATATTGGATGTGATGGCATATTGCTTATTCAAATGCCCGCTGAGTTTAAAGATACTATCGAAAACATAGACAGAGATGATTAATCTGATTCAAGATCGTGCGACTAAAGACCAACTTGAAGAAATGTTAGAAATCCTGAGCAGTTATATTAAACTAGCAGTGGATATCGAACGGGGGATTTTGGCTGGTGGTGGAGAACTTCACGCAGATTGCGAAGCTGTGTTACTCAAAAATGGGAGCAAGCAGGTAGATATTTGGGGAGCAGATTGGTATCCGCTGACACAAGAAGTAGGATATGAATCTCTAATCAATATTCGTCCCCGTCAGAATAATCGTTCGATGGAAATTCAAGATCAGACGATTCGACAACAAGTTGCTCAGATAGTTCAACAGTTATTAGGAGGATTATGAGAGATTGGAATGCTTTAAAGGAACGCTATTTGCGAGACGAACTACCCATTCGTTTGGGTAATTTAGCATCGAATTTGGCACGAATTAAATCTCGCTGTCAAAATGTAGCTAATGGCGCAATAATTGAAAGTCTACTCCAAGAAAGTAAGCTGTTTATTGAATGGACGGCTCAAGATGCAGATATAGAAATAGCTGCTGAGTTAGTTGAGTTGCAGATTCAGTTAGCTTGCTGGCAATATTCTTGGACTGGGATTTGGGAGGATGCAGAACAACGTATGAGAGTTGGAGAAGAGGGAAAGATTTGGTCGGAGAAAGTGCTGAATATGTCTGGTTTGTTGGCTGTTAATTAGGTAGCGTGCGATCGGCATTGTTTAAAAATAATTCAGAAGGGCGATCGCTCATCAGAAACAAGAAAGGGCGATCGCACCTGGTTGAAAAAATAATAGGGGCGATCGGTCTTTCATTTTAGGCGATCGGTGATTAGGAACAAAAAAGGGCGATCGGTCTTGATGGATAAAGGGCGATCGCACTCCGTGCAATCATTTTTGAAAACTGTCCGCAGTATTGCTCTTAAAATTTTAGTAATAATCTAACAGACATCAAGAAGCAAACAGTAACTACAACTGGTCGAATCAAAGCAACCCCTTTTTCCGTGACCATTTTTGCACCTATGTACGCTCCGATGATTTGACCAACAATCATTACCATAGCAACCCCCCAATAAATTTTCCCAAATAGCACAAAATAAGTTAATGCTGAAAAGTTACTGGTAAAGTTGTGTATTTTAGCATTTGCTGTTGCTTTAGATAGGCTATAACCACATAAAATAACAAATGCTAGAGCCATAAATGTTCCAGTTCCAGGCCCAAAAAAACCGTCATAGAATCCTAAAACAGGAGGGATAAAAGCAGAAAATACTATATAAGAAATTCGTGGCTCTCGATCGACATTCTCAATAGTGGGAGAGAAAAGAAAGTATAAACCCATCAATATCAACAAAATTGGTAGAATCGTTTTTAAAATCTCCGAATTAATCTGCAATACCAGCCATCCACCAACAAGAGATCCAATGAATGTCATAAAAATTGATAATTTAATTTTATTCAAATCAAACGACCCTTTCCTTAGAAAATATATGGATGCAACTAAAGTTCCGCTGCTTCCTTGAACTTTGTTCGTTGCTAAGGTTACTGCTGGCGGTATACCAACTGTTAACATTGCAGGTATGGTTATTAGCCCACCACCACCGGCGATCGTATCTACCCAACCAGCAATTATTGCAGCTAAAAATAATTTCAATGCAATTTCAATACTAAGTTCCATTTAGATAACTCTCCAAGATTTTTTTTTTACTATCTCTATATCTGCTTACAACATATTGTCTACAAAGCATTCTTCTACTATGAGAAGAATTACCAATTTGTATATAGCAATCCTTGCAGGAGTCGTAAATATTTTTACCCCACCCCAACCCTCCCCGCGAGTTCGGGGAGGGAGTAAGAAATTCACAAATGATTTAGGATTGCTATATGATATGGCGAAATGCCGGAGTTAGGTAATTTCTTCGATCGCACTCCACAACTCAAAACCCTCACAACCTGGATTCTACAACAAAACTGCCGCCTCATCACCCTCACCGGTATCAGCGGAATCGGCAAAACATCCCTAGCAGTACAACTCGTACAACAAATCAAACACGAGTTTGAGTACGCAGTTTGGTGCACCCTAGACGAATTCCCCACTATCGATAAATTTCAATCAAACCTAACACAGCTTTTTTCCCAGTCAGAAAACCCAGATTCATCCCCAACAAACCAGAAACCCTTACCGCTGATTAAGTATTTACAAAACCATCGCTGTTTAGTAGTCTTAGATGACGTTCACAACCTTTTTTGTAGCGGCGAATTGGCGGGAAAATATAAGCCAGAATCCGAAGAGTATCGCTCTTTATTCAAACAGATAGAAAAATTATCCCATCAAAGTTGCTTCCTGCTAATCGGTTGGGAACCGCCCAAAGAAGTTCCTCAACTCACCAGCGAAAATACTCCCATTCGTACCTTACAACTGACTGGTTTAGACACCGCAGCCGCAGGGGAAATACTCAGAGATAAAGGATTAACAGAAATTGATAACTGCGAAGCACTCATTCACCGCTACCAAGGCAATCCGTTATGGTTAAAAAGCGTGGCGACTTTGATTCAAGAGTTGGGAATCGGCGCAGAGTTATTAATAGATGATACTATATTGTTGCCGGAAGATTTGAAAGATGTTTTACGCGAGCAGTTCGATCGCACTTCCGAACTAGAAAAACAAGTCCTGTCATTGTTGGCCACAGAAAACCAGCCAGTCAACTTCGCCAAATTGCTACAACACGGACAAATATCATCATCAGATTTGCTCAACGCCTTGCAATCTCTATCGCGGCGCTGCTCGATCGAAAAACATGAAAGTCTTTACACTCTGTCACCTGTACAGAAGCAGTATATCAAAGGATTGTAACGGAGATGTTGTACCAATATCAATCTCGCGTAGCTAAAGTGCCACCAACTAAAGAAACCGGGTTTTTACCTAATCTGTGGCTGCGATGAAATATTCTCGCAAAAAACCCGGTTTCTGGACACCCGTGGGTAAGTCCTATTTTTAAGCAAATTTTGCATAGAGAGCAGAAATAAAATTGACGCTTAAAAAGCCTACTGCTAGGACGAGAATAATAAAGATTGTGATACTGACAATAGACTTTAGCCGATCGCCATTTTCGGGTTTTTCTGATTTCATTTGTCAAGTCTTGCTGTAAATTATATCCGAGAAATTGAGAAAAAGATAATTATACCAATGCGCGAACAAAAACGCAACTACCGATCGCCTAAAAGCTTCGATCGCCCTCAGTAGGTGGCAGT
Source organism: Microcoleus sp. PH2017_12_PCY_D_A (assembly GCF_020738565.1). Taxonomy (NCBI): domain Bacteria; kingdom Bacillati; phylum Cyanobacteriota; class Cyanophyceae; order Oscillatoriales; family Microcoleaceae; genus Microcoleus; species Microcoleus sp. PH2017_12_PCY_D_A. The sequence goes on from NZ_JAEQCI010000040.1 coordinate 20,676, forward strand.
TTTAATCTAAAATCTCAAATCTCAAATCTCAAATCGACTGGCCTGGGCAGCGATTGTCGATCGCTCTCGGGCGATCGCGCCCCCGTCCTGTAAAATAGAGGGCGCCTTGGGGTTCGGCTTGTAACAGCCCCAATTGTGGGCGACAGCAAGACCACAAGCAAATACATAATAATGATGTGTCAATCATCCTTAACTTACTCGATCGGGTAAAAATAGAAGAGTGCCCCGAAATAATCTAAAACATATAACTGAAAAAAGGATATAAATGAATGCTCCACCCAGTCTCGCAACCTTACCAACAACGAGAAAATACTATGACCCAAAGAGCCGTGCGGAAGCCAAACCCCTCTGCTAGAAACCACAGTCGGCAAAGTTTTCCTCAAAGACACTGGCTGGAAGTGGCAGAGTACGCCTCTCTGGCGGCCTCTGGTGTGGGTTCCCTGGCGGTGGCTGTGTCTGGTCAAGCTTTTTACGGGGTGGCTCCCCTAACCTTGGCTTTGTCGCTGAATGTGGCTAACCGATATCGGTTCGAGCAGCAAGTGCGGGTTCATCAAAATTCGGAACTGGCTCAAGTACAAAAATCTGTAAATAAGGTCGAAAAAACGGCGGTGACGGTAATTGTTAAATTGCGGAGGCAGTTGTCAGCAGATATTGCAGCGCTGCGCCAGCAAATGGCTGCATTGCCTAGGAATGCAGCTTTTGAGGATTCTATAGACATTGAGCGGCAGTTGCTGAGTTTGGGAGAGTCGGTAGCTTCTTTGCAAGAAATCGTGGCGTCTGCTGTGCTCGATGTCCGCCAGCAGGTGAGGGAACAAATGCAAGATTTAGCGATCGGCCAACCGACAAATATCGAAGCTGTGGAACAGGCTATAGAACAACTGCAAAGCGCGATGAAGAGCTTGACAGAAACTGCTCTCACCCGAGACGACTGGGAAGTAGTAAATACTCGATTTTTGGAAATCCAGAAAGTCATGGCTAATCTGCAAAGCCAAGTGCAAGCTCCTGCGTACCAATCGACTCCGGATTTGTCTGTAGTTCAAGCTCAAATTCACCGTTTGGAACACGAGCAGCAAGAAGTTGTTAAACCTCATCTCAAGCGCTTAATCTCGGTTGTCAAGGAGTTGCAGCACACGCAAGAAAGTAGTCATTAGTCATTGGTCATTAGTCATTGGTCATTAGTCATTGGTCATTGGTCATTAGTCATTAGTCATTAGTCATTAGTCATTAGTCATCAGTCAGAAGGAAGATTTCCCCATCTCCCCCTCTCCCCCTCTCTCCCTCTCTCCCTCTCTCGGCTGGAGTCGAACTTTTTGGACAACTGTGTTACAAATTGAAAAGGCAATCTGTCTAGTTCACCTGTTTTCAACCTGTTACAAGAAAATTAAATGACCGCAACCGTAACTGTTACTGATAACCCGTTATTAATTGGCAAAGGATTGCCACCGTTTGATGCGATCGCACCCGAACACGTAGTCCCCGCCGTTACCCAACTGCTGACGGAACTAGAAGCCGAGCTAGCTGCCTTAGAAGCCTCTGTCGAGCCGACTTGGAGCGGCTTGGTAGAACCATTGCAGCGGCTCGGAGAGCGTTTAAATTGGACTTGGAGCATTGTCGGACATTTGATGGGGCTGAAAAATAGTCCGGAATTGCGATCGGCCCACGAAACAGTGCAGCCGGAAGTAGTAAAATTTTGGAGCAAGCTGAGTCAAAGCAAACCGCTTTACGAAGGTTTTAAAGCGCTGCGGGCGATCGAAAATTGGGACAGTTTAGAGTCAGCTCAACAGCGAATTGTCGAAGCCGCCATCCGAGATGCTCAACTCTCCGGCGTCGGTTTAGAAGGCGAGCAAAAAGAGCGTTTCAATGCCATCCAATTAGAAATGGCAGAAATTACTACCCAGTTTTCCAATCACGTCCTCGACGCTACCAAAGCTTTCAGTATCACCCTCACAAATAAAGACGAAATTGACGGTTTACCGCCGAGTTTGTTGAGTTTAGCAGCTCAAGCGGCTCGCAGCGCGGGCGCCGACAATGCCGATGCCGAAAACGGCCCTTGGCGGATTACTTTAGACTTTCCGAGTTACGGCCCTTTCATGCAGCACAGCACCCGCCGCGATTTGCGCGAAAAGTTGTACAAAGCTTTTATCGGCAAAGCCAGCAGTGGAGATTTGAATAACTGGCCTTTGACCGATCGCATTTTAGCACTGCGCCACGAAAAAGCAGCTTTGCTCGGGTTTAGCAGTTATGCCGAATTGAGCTTGGCGAGCAAAATGGCTCCCAACGTTACAGCCGTGGAAGCTTTGTTAGAAGAATTGCGCTTGGCTAGTTACAGTGCTGCTGTCAAAGATTTAGAAGAATTGAAAGCTTTTGCTGCCTCTAAAGGCGCTGCGGAAGCTGGGGATTTGAAGCACTGGGATGTCGGTTTTTGGTCGGAACGGCAGCGGGAAGAAAAGTTTGCTTTTAGTGCTGAAGAATTGCGCCCTTATTTTGCTTTACCCCAGGTATTGGAGGGGTTATTTGGATTAGTAAAGCGGCTGTTCGGCGTGACAGTAACGGCGGCGGACGGTCAAGCTCCTGTCTGGCACAAAGATGTGCGCTATTTTAGAATAGATGATGAAGCCGGAAATGCGATCGCCAATTTCTATCTAGACCCCTACAGCCGCCCGGAAGAAAAGCGCGGCGGTGCTTGGATGGACGAGTGCGTGGTGCGCGCTAAATTTGTGGAAGCGGGAAAAACAACAACGCGCTTACCTGTGGCGTATTTGGTGTGCAACCAAAGCCCTCCGGTTGACGAGAAACCGAGTTTAATGACTTTTGGGGAAGTAGAAACTTTGTTCCACGAATTCGGTCACGGTTTGCAGCATATGCTAACAACTGTAGACTATCCGGGAGCTTCCGGCATCAATAATGTTGAGTGGGATGCGGTGGAATTGCCCAGTCAATTTATGGAAAATTGGTGTTACGATCGCGCGACTTTGTTCGGGATGGCGAAGCATTACCAAACTGGGGAAACTTTGCCGGAACACTATTACCAAAAGCTGCTAGCAGCGCGCCACTACATGAGCGGCAGTGCCATGCTCAGACAAGTACATTTTAGCAGTGTTGATATCGAATTGCACCACCGCTATCGATCGGGCGGCAGCGAAACCGTGGCGGATGTCCGCAAGCGCATTGCTAAAACTACGACTGTTTTGCCTCCTCTGGAAGAAGACGCATTTTTGTGCGCTTTCGGACACATTTTTGCGGGCGGCTACGCGGCGGGCTATTACAGCTATAAATGGGCGGAAGTGCTCAGCGCTGATGCTTTTGCGGCGTTTGAGGAGGCGGGTTTGGAAGATGAAAGTGCGATCGCCTCTACAGGTAAACTCTTCCGAGATACAGTGTTAGGATTGGGCGGCAGTTTGCACCCGATGGAAGTGTTTAAAACTTTCCGGGGACGCGAACCTAGCACTAAAGCTTTGTTGAGACACAGCGGTTTAGCTGCGGCTTAACAAACTGTGGAATAACTGAGGATTAATGCAGGTAAATTTATCTGCATTAATCCCGGCTTGTTGCTTAATTCAAAGGTTTGTAGTGAGGACTTTAGTCCTCAGTAAATGTAGCGTACAGACTGGGAATCTTAGGATCGCAAATTAAATAATTTCCACTCTAGAAAGTGGGATGGGCGTCCCGCCCGTACAGAAAGGACGGGCGGGACGCCCATCCCACAAGAACCATCAAATTATAAGTTATTTAATTCTCATTCCTTACCGCTACAAGTAGCGCGTAGAACCCCTTTTTTCGTAATTCCTGCTAAATACAAAATGGGGAGCATCTCAGTTTGGCAATAAGCATTTTTAAAGAGCGGACTGAAGTCCGTACTACGAACCTTTTTTGAGCGGGGAAAACACTATAAATGCCAAACTGAGATGCTCCCACAAAATGTTTGTAGTGAGGACTTTAGTCCTCTGAAAGATGAGGACTAAAGTCCTCACTACGAACCAATTTTATTCTATAATATTAAGCAAGAAACATCTGTAGTTTTACACTTTCTCCCCAATGTTTCTGTGCAACATTGGGGATGATGTACGCGCGGCATAGCTATCCCGTAGGTAATCAACCGCAGCTTTAAGGTTAGCTTAAAAGCTCGTCAAAGCAGCATCAATGTCAATACTGTCAGTATAAACAGCAATTTGCAAGTATTTGCTGTCATCTTTATCAGTAATAATACTTAACTGCTCCACCTGAAATTAACTTTATATTTCGCAACATTTACGGGCTGTTTTCTGGATACAGCTAATGCTTTTATTCGCAACGAGAAATCGATAATTTTACCGAAACTTTAATATAAAGCGGCAACAGCGGTAGTTTTTTAAAGTTTTGATAAAGATCGGCAGGCTCTGTTCAAAAAAGAGAAAAAAATGAAGGTAAAAATTTTAAAATTTTTGTTGTGAATCATTTTAAACTTGCCAGAAGAAATATTTTTATATATGATAATAAGTAAGGATTGATAGTTACTTGTTCACCTATAGATTGAGATATTCATGGATATTCAATTAATTAATATCGGTTTTGGTAATATTGTGTCGGCTAACCGAGTGATTGCCATTGTCAGTCCCGAGTCAGCGCCAATTAAGCGTATAATTACTGATGCGCGGGAACGCGGACAACTGGTTGATGCTACTTACGGCCGCCGCACGAGGGCGGTAATTATTACTGATTCGAGTCACGTCATCCTCTCGGCGATTCAGCCGGAAACGGTGGCTAATCGTTTTGCGCTCAGCAAAGACGGTCAAGGTCGGGATGATTGAGGTTTGTCAGTTGCAATTTGAGCACTTACAGTATAGAGTAAGCGGAAACTTAAATTGTTACACGTTTCTCTTCTCAAAATGAAATCCGGTAAATTAATTGTTCTGACGGGGCCTAGCGGTGTGGGGAAAGGCACCCTAGTGCGATCGCTCCTCAACCGCCATCGGGAATTATATCTTTCGGTATCGGTGACAACTCGCAAGCCCCGCGAGGGAGAAATTGAGGGAAAGCACTACTATTTTGTCAGCCGCAGCCGTTTTGAAGAAATGGTTGAGGCTGGCGAGTTGGCAGAATGGGCTGAGTTTGCTGGCAATTTTTACGGTACTCCATATTTTGCTCTCCAGCAGGGAATCGGCGAGGGAAAATGGGTAATCCTAGAAATTGAGCTCGAAGGGGCGAGACAAATTAGAAATAAGTTTCCTGAAGCTTTGCGACTGTTTATTTTACCTCCTTCTTGGGAAGAATTGGAACGCAGGCTGCGGAGTCGGGGTCAAGATTCCGAAATTGCGATCGCCCGTCGATTGCTGCGGGCTAAAGAGGAAATTGAAGCTGCGGGCGAATTCGATTTTCAAGTTGTCAACGATGATTTAGAAGTTGCATTAAAAGGACTGGAATCTGTATTGTTTGTCAGCGACAGGAAATGATGCGATGATGATTTGAGCTTACCAATTACCAACTACCGATTACCAATTACCCATTTTTCTGTACGGGCTAAAACTTCGGTACTTTTCTTGATAGCAACACAGGATTTTAAATTCAATTCTAGAGTTTCAGACGCAGGCGAAATTTTCCTGAGCGGTTCTATTTCGCGAGCAGAACAGCCCAACATTTCCATATAAGCTAGCGTCCAGCCAATAGCTGCAATGTCGCTGACATTGCCTTCTCCGGCGCACAGGTGACAACTCAATTCGCCCTCGGGGTAGCACTCAGGACAAACCCAATTGTTCAGTTGTGAATTTATCAGAACTGTACGGGAGGCTGAGGCAATTGTCAATGCTTTAATGTGGTTTTGAACTACTTGTTTAAAACCTCGATTTGGGTTGCTGCGGTGGTCGGAATTATGGCGCGATCGCCCGTAAGCGTTGCCCTCGGAGAGTATCGCCATTTCTGGCTGTTGCGACGAAACCGGAGATCCTGTTGTGTTCTCTCTTTTGACTCCAGATTCGCCCAGGTTTGCAGTTAGCTGAATGCCGTAGTCTTTAGACTCTTCAGTCTGAGAGTCGTTGAGTGTGCTGTCAGAATCGGACGCTGTGCCATCAGCAAAATCTTGCATCGAGAGGTGATGTTCGATCGCCAAAGACCAAGTTCTTTTATGCCGGAGATCGCCATATTTTCTGGCTTCGGCATCAGTAATGCCGATCGCCGCTGCCTCTTGGCGCAGCACATTCATCGAAGTCATGACATCTGATATCATTAGTTTGTTTGCTGTTAATTTACCTTCGCCAGTAGAGAAGCCCTCGCAGAGGATAGACCTACAAATAAATACCTTAGATATAGTAGCCTAAATCTCAAATCTCAAATCTCAAATCTACAATTGTTTAATGAATTCAATTTTCCCTGACACAACGTTATCGGTGGGCGGACTAACATCATACCTCAAAGAATTGCTCGAGGGCGATCGCCACCTGCGATCGATTTGGCTAACGGGCGAGGTGTCCAACGTTTCGCGGCATTCCAGCGGCTGTTATTTCACTCTACGCGATCCCGACACAAGCGCTGCGATTACCTGCGTGGTGTGGACTTATCAACAGCAAAACTTGCGACGAATGCCCGTAAAAGGCGAGCAATTGCTGGTTTTCGGAAGCATTCAGGTTTACGAACCTCGCGGGGATTACAAGTTGATTGTTTCCAAATCGCTACCGGGTGGCGAAGGATTGGAGGCTTTGCGGTTGCAGCAATTGCGATCGCGCTTGGAAGCTGAGGGTTTCTTCGATCGCGCCAGAAAGCGCCCGATTCCCGCACACCCGCAAATTGTGGCCGTGGTGACATCGGATACCGGCGCTGCGTGGGGGGATATTCAGCGCACGTTAGCCCAGAGATATCCGGGTTTGCAGGTGTTGCTGTCGCCGACTTTGGTACAGGGAGAATTGGCTGCTGCTGCGATTGTTAGGGCGATCGCCCGTGTAGAATTGGACGGTAGGGCGGATGTCATAATTTTAGGGCGGGGCGGCGGTTCTGCGGAGGATTTGGCTTGTTTTAACGATGAAAGAGTGGTAAGGGCGATCGCCAATTGCACAATCCCAATTATTACGGGCATCGGCCACGAAAGAGACGAATCTCTCGCCGATTTAGTAGCAGATAAACGAGCCCATACTCCGACGGCGGCGGCTACTCAAGCCGTACCAATTTTAGCAGATATTTACTGGGAACACAGGCAGAGAATGCTGAATTTAGCAAGTGTGGTGCGGGCAAGATTTCAGCAAGAAGAACAGCATTTGCAACAGCTACAAAATCGCTTAAAAAAGTTGCCTGCGACATCGCGAACTTTGCGGCAAGCAACTGGTAAACTAGAAGTATTGCAAGAAAAGTTAGCGGCCCTAAATCCGGCGGCGGTTTTGGAAAGGGGTTATGCGGCGGTAATCCAAGGTGACGGTACGATTGTCCGCACAACTGACGGTTTGGAATTGGGTGAGGAGTTGACTGTGAGGTTGAGCCGGGGCGTGCTGAAGGTTAAAATTGTGGAAGTTTTGGATGCTGAATAAATGTTATGGTTAACTCGCAGTTGGGCCAGTCTGGCTGGAATTATGAGGAAACGGTCGATCGAATTGAAGCGATTATCGATCGGGTGGAATCGGGAGAATTGCCTCTAGAGGAGGTTTTCGAGCAGTTTGCGGTGGCTGTGGAATGTTTGCAGGAGTGCGAAGGTTTTCTGGCGCGGGGGAAGGATAAGATGGATTTGGCGATCGGGCTTTTGGCCGCGGAACCGGATTTTTAAGCGCAGGTTTAGGCGCTTAGCCTTTATAAATAAAAAGGTAATGGCTGGTTATCAAACACGAATAGGGTTTTCAGAAATGCACCAGTTCATAATAACCTGTCCAATCTTTTCCCAATCACAAATCATGGATTTATCAACTATTCTCGCAATCTCATGAGGACTTTTTTGTTTAAGATATTCAACGGTATTACTGAGCGTACTTTCTCCAAATCCCAGTGATATTTTACATCGACATTCTCCACTACTACTGCATTGCCAGTTAAGTTGACACCAATTATCTATACAACTTGATATATTGGGAATCAGAGAAATATTTTCTTCCCAAAAAGGCTTAACATTAGGGTTACTCGATTGAATAATTTCCTTCATTCGAGTTCCTTTTTTTATATCTAGAAAATACCTAATATCGACTGCACTACTACTACTAAAATTTTCAAAAATTCTTAATGCTTTGAGTCTTTCCGGATTTTTTAAGCACAGTTCAGATAAAATTGAGTTAGGTATTAAGTTTTCAACTTCACGGCAATCAAGAATAAAATTTTCCGTATTTATACAAGTGGAATCGCTCAAAGCTTGCAGGCGAGATGCCGTGGAGCCAAGATTTCCATGAGGAGCAATTTTATCGCTATCTACAATACAAAGGCAAAATCTTTTTTTTACTTTTTGAATATTAATATACTCAGTAGAAATTGTATTACCGCCTCCTCCTCTAGGTTCGCATACTATTTTTACATTCATCTTTTTCCATATAAGATAAACTTTTGCTATAATTTCGTATAAAACAGCATCATCACTATTTTCACACAAGAGTATGGTTTTCTGTACAGACTCTGAATCATTAAAAAAACGTGGGCCAACTTTAATAATTTGCTTACCTGAATCAGAAATCACTGCTGGTTCATAACAAGGATTAACAATTTCAATATATCTTGTTACCGCCGAAAGATAGGATTGAAATTGTGTAGATTGGTTGTATAACTTATGGTAAATATTTCTAGCAAATTGAGATAAACGAGAGCATTGAGCAATTTTTTTAAAAGTTTCTCTCTTAGCCATTACTATATGCTTACCTTCCCGACGGGCAGATGCAAGATTTTCTAAAGCCAAAACAGTCTCATCGTCCCAAGTATTTTCATCTCCCTTATCTACTACAGAGCTATCAATCAAAATTAGCATTTATACAAGTTCCATCTCGAAAAAATCTAGCGGCCAGTTTAAAAGATACCCATCTGAATTGAATTGAGAGTTTCTTATTCTTACTTCTCCTGGTTTATCGCATGGCTCAAATAAAACAATGTTGATTTCATCAGGAGAAATTTTACCTTCGGAAACTAATTGTCCGAGGCGATTTACCAATACTTCACTATGGGTTTCAATCATTAAACGTAGCTGAATCTTCTTCTCCTTAGCTGCTTTGATTGACTTAACCAATGCATCTGTTAAAGTTCCTTGCAGACGGGGATGAAGATGTAACTCAGGTTGCTCAATAGCGTAGGTTATTGTTCCTCGGTTTACTCGACGAAATGAACTTAGTAACCATAATTGAGTAATAACAGGAAGAATTTGAGAAAAACCAAATCCAGTATCAGCAACATTCAGGTATTTATCAGAATTTTTAGAACGAATTTTTACTGAAATGTGACCAAGGCTAGATTTAATTGATGGCTTAAATCCAAAATTATCTAAAGTCCAGGTAGAAAAGTTTTTCATTTCTGAATCAGTTAGATTGCGTAAAAACATTGCAAGATTATTACCTTGGTAATCCACTTCATCAACAGCTAAATCTTGAGTTCGGTAATAACGCTCTGCTGTAGCTCGTACTGGCCCAATATAGCTAATATTCTTTGAGAAGTTCGCTAGTGTATCATCACATTTTTCAAGAATAAAAGGTATCGCATTTGCGATAATCAGATCCCTTAAATCTTTAAAATCTTTTGTCTCAACTGTCCAATTCTTAGTTTTATTCTTCCAAGATTTGCCAGCAATATTATTTTCTTGAATATCTTTTAACATATTTTCTGAGTTGCCGAGACCAAAAGAGAGTGCCATTTGAATAATAGTCTCTAACTTAGTTGCATGATGAGCCGTCTCTTTGGTTTTGTCTATCAAAGCTTGAAATAAAGCTCTGAAGCGAGAACGATATCTCACAAAACCAGGAGATAGTGAGGATGATTTTTCAAATTCATATTCTTTTTTTTGCTCACTTTCAGTAATAGTTGGCAGAATCAGACTCCTGTCAAATTTTCTAGTAACATATTTATTACCCAAATTTAAAACGTTAAATGAATTTACGAAAAAGTCCGTTAGAGAATCATCCTCACCAAAAGATAATTGGATTTTTGAATCTTCAAGCTGCAAAAAGATTCTACTTGTTCTTGTTGTTTCTTTCTTTTTATTTTCTGAGACTTGGAGAGTTAACGTTATATCACAAGTGTTGAAAATCTTTGCTTCTCCCGAAAAAAGAAAGTAAGAAAAATCTCTAGCAGAGGGAAACTGTCTTGATTCGAGCTTGAAGTTAAAAGAAAATTCAATATTATCTTCTGCTCCTGTTTGATGAGCATCCTCAAAATTACCGAAGTCAACTAGGCGACCTGACCAAAGTATTGGCCCAGTTGTTCTAGATTCTAGGCTTTGTTTCAATAGAGGAAGAATACGCAGAAAACTACTCTTACCTGAACTGTTTTGCCCAAGAAGAACAGTTATAGGCTTTAACTCAATATAGCCAGTGTCAGCCAGACAGCGTAATCTTTCCACTCTAATAGAATCCATTCATACCTCTTAATAAGGAATAGCTTTAATATTTTATCTGCCCAGACGCCTCTAAATCTTAGATTTAATTTTGATTAAAATCTTTTGGGGTGGGCCAGAAAGCCCACCCCACAAATACAATTTAGATGCCCGACAGCTTACAATTTGTCGATCGCCCTTTTGGCCTTATCAGTCAGATTTTTCACCGCATCTTTCACATCTTCTGCTGCGTGGCGGGCAGCAGCTTCCGCTTGTTTCGCTTTGCCTTCTGCCTGGTCTTTTTTATTGCCCGTGATGTTACCGAAAATTTCCTGAGCTTTGCCTTCTACGTTTTTGCCGATCGCCTTTGCTCTGTCTTCTGTACTCATAATCAGCTCCATTGAGTAGTTGAACGCTACTACCACCCTAACATTAGCTCAACAGAAGTTGCTCGCTAACTTCACATTAATTTATGTTGATTTTGATTTTTATTCGTTTTCAGTAGACTTCTTGCCCAATATTTTATTGATATAGAAACCGCAGTAGTAGGGTGCGTCAGAATGACTTGATTATTTCGATTTACTCTGATATAAACTGAGGCACGCACCCTACAGTTATACTAAAATTATTGTGGGGTGGGCTTTGAGCATCGCCCAAAAAGTTACAAACTATTTCAAACTCGCCGCCGCAACTTTAATCGGTTCCAGCAATTCTAACGGTATATGCAGCATATTCAATTGAGTAGTTTCAACACCTTTTCTTTCATTTCTTTCTATTTCTGGCCCGTGATAATCGCTGCCACCTGTCATCAGCAAACCGTAATCAAAACACATTTTTTTGAGCTTTTCTATTTGGCTGGAACTGTGGCTGGGATGGTATACTTCAACTCCCATTAAACCAGCATCTACTAATTCTTTCAAGACTTCCTCAACAGCGCCGCCGCGAAATAAATAAGGGTGAGCCCACACCGGTACTGCGCCGCAACTCTTGAGTAAATCGATGCCTTCTGCGATCGAGAATTTCTCGTAATGCACGTAGGCGGGGCCGTCGTCTCCCAGCCAGCGATCGAAGGCTTCCCGCGATGATTTGGCGTGGCCAGCTTTTACCAGCGCGCTAGCAATGTGAGGCCTTCCCGGTGCCATTCCTGGGGATGATGTTTTTGGTAGTTCGATCGCGTATCCCAGTGCTGCTAATTTTTCTACCATTTCTTGCGATCGCCTCAACCGTCCTTCCAGGCGAGCATTCAAAGGAATTTGCAATTTATTCGCATCAGGATAAAAACCTAAAATGTGCAAAGATCTGCCGTTGTGGACGGTACTGAGTTCAAGCCCGGGGACTATTTCTATACCGTGCAAAGCAGCGGCGGCAAAGGCTTCATCCCAACCCGACACCGTGTCGTGATCCGTGACAGCCAAGGCGCGAACCCCGGAAGACGCGGCGGCGGCTACGAGTTCGGCTGGGGTGAGAGTTCCATCGGAATAAGTCGTGTGACAGTGAAGTTCTAGCATTTTGATCTGATTAACTACTTATCTACTACTTCGCGAACTCTATCAATCGCACCTTCTCGCAATTTGGGAAGCATCAGCGATATTTCACTACTTGGGATATTCAGGATTGGTACGACTCAAACTTTTTTGTTTAACTGTACTGTCTATCTGCCACATCTGTTCCTATAAATTTTACCACAAAAACTGTACTGAAACTCTCCAACGTACCAAGTATATCATTGGCAGTCGCGCTGTCTGCGCTTCTGCTCGCCCGATCGCCTTTGCCAGAAATAATATTCGGGCGATCGGGCTTTCTGCTGTGCCACTTATCAAATTGGCTAAAATCAGCCTCTGCCGCGACTGCACTCAAAGCGCTCTCAAGTTATACAGCAAAAGCACTTGAGCGCTTTCGGTGTCAAGATTTTTTGAGGTATAAACTGTGGAGGTTGAGATAGCGGCATTGTGCGATCGCTACCGTTGAGGAATTTTTTATAAATTAATAACATGACATTCAGGTACAGCGTATGAAATCCACACTTTGCTTTCCAGAAACTTCCGTTCAGTCCAACGTAGTTCCTTTTGATAAAAATGCTATTGACTCTTGTATTGTTGCAGCATGGATTGACTTAGTTGGAGCACAGTTTGATAGCATGGAAGGAGATGATTGGCTCGGTTTATGTGGCGACATTGATGATGGTGAAATTTACCGAGAATGGTTTTTGTGGCAAGATAGCGAAGTAACTCAAGAGTGGGAAGCTTTCGACATCATTACTAATTATCGAATCGTAGCATACACCCGAGAATTGCTGATTGCTACAATCGACAAAGTAGAAGATGCCAGAAAATTTAGCTGTTTGGAATAATTTTAAATCTTGATGTTCAACTTTAATCATAATTCTGTCAACCAACTCGGTTTATCCCAAAAAATATTTTGGATCGAACACGATACATCGATCGCGAAACCGGGTTGCTCAGACCAAAATTATAGGTTGGGTTTCATTCCACCGGCCCAACCTACTAATTTAAGTCGTTACTGCTTTTTCTTTTTCTCGTTCTAATTTGCGCTGCTTCAACGCTGCAAGATTTTGTTTGATCCTGTCGATCGCACTTCCATTTCCCTGCTCTTGGTACAATTCGCTAGCGCGGATCAAATCTGCAACAGCCTCGCCATCCGATCGCAAATTCGCAAAAACCAAGCCGCGATTGTGGTAAGCTTCTGCCGTTGCAACCCGTTCTATGGCGCTAGTAAATTCCTCTTGAGCTTTGCGGTAATTTCCCGACTGATAAGCCTCAATTCCAGCTTGGAAATCAACCGCAGCTTTGCTTCCTGCGTCAGTAGCCGGAAATTCTGGCGAGTTTAAAATAGGTTCTTTAAACAGTACAGAAATGCTGCCCTTACCGGAGTAAGCCCAAGTCATTGTTCCGATGCCAATCCCCAGGGCAGCCACAACAATGACAGACAGAGCAATAAAATTGGTGAGTTCCATAGAGAAATATTTGTTGTATTACAATATGATAAGATAATTTCTAGGTTCTGGAACAATGGCTGTGCGGATTCACCTCAACGGTCAATGGTTTTTGGGCTCGCTAGCTTTAGTATTGTCGATCGGCATAATGACTGCAACTACAACTTCTGACGCAGCAACCAACGCCCAGACTCAAGCGGGATGGCAACTGTTGCAGCGGGGCGAGACAGGGTTGGTGGTGGCAATGCGACACGCGATCGCCCCTGGAACCGGAGATCCTGCTAACTTTAAATTGGGCGACTGTTCCACCCAGCGCAACTTATCAGCCCAGGGAAGAACCCAAGCCCAGCAAATTGGAGCCGAATTTCGCAACCGCAACATCAAAATTGCCAGAGTTTTATCGAGTCAGTGGTGTCGGTGTTTGGAAACAGCAAAACTAATAAATTTAGGTAAAGTCGAGCCATTAAGAACACTCAACTCGTTCTTTAGCGACAGCAGCAAAGAAGCCCGACAAACAGCAACAATCCGCAAATTAATTGTTGACAACCGCAACACGAAAGGCGCGGTTATTATGGTAACTCATCAAGTAAATATTACAGCGCTTACAAATATTGTTCCCCAAAGCGGCGAAGCAGTGATTCTCAAAAGCGATCCACAAGGTAAAATCCAAATAGTCGGACGAATTGGCAGATTTTAATAATGTAGAAACTTACAGCATATTCTGGTTCAAGTTTCTAACAATCCCCGTCTAACATTTCTCGTAGATAGGAACATTCCTTCTGAACATCAGGTGATTCATCGGAAAGTAGACTCTCAATAGTTTGGGATTCCAGCAAACTCGAATATTGTTCGTCTAGCCTGCACAACTCAATAGCAGCAAGCACGCCCGCAATTCTTTCCTCAGACTCCGGCGACATCATCCGGTTAATAGAAGCAAGCAATACATCATTCGGAGGAGAGATAATTTCAACAAGTTTTCTCGCTGTTTGCCGTACAATCGAATGTCGATCGCCAAGACGTAAGAACATCCACTGCAATAAAATATTGTCACCCTGCGGGAATTCCTGATGCCGTAGATTTCCTAATGCTTCGAGGGCAATGGATCGCACATCCCACTCATCGTCAGCCAGGAGACAAGCCAGTATGGGCGCAACAACGGGATTATCTAAATCTCCTAATTTGGCAGCAGCATTATATCTAGTATCATTGCGATCGGAAAGTGTTTCAGTAGCAGCAGCAGCCACAACAGCAGGCCACTTGGACTCTAGACTGTCTCCCATCCAAAAATGATCGTCAATATAAACAGAATCTCCCATAAATTCGCCTTTGTAGTTAAGGTGAGAATGTACTACAGACACATCGCCACTAACACCACTAAAATCTGTTTGCGGATAATCATCGGAAGAAAAACAGCCAATAAATCGCGCTTTCTCCAAATTTGCCCCTTTAAATAAGGTACCATTCAGACGGCAACCAAAGAACTCTACCATTGATAAGTCGAGTTTTTCTAGACTGCAATTTCTTAAGTCACAGAAACTCAGAGTGTCCTTTGGCTGGATAGGAAGCCGATGCTTTGTACCCCGCCAATTTATTCCGAAATAGGGTGTTTTGTAAGTCTTCTCTAGCTTAATAATATCCATTGCTTATTTTCCTAACTGATCTTTCCAAGAGTTGGCCCATCGAGGAATCACCGGATCGTTGCCGTTGCGGTAGTCTTCAGCCCATTGTAGCGCCTCTTCCATTTTTTCAATTTCTCTAGCAATCTTTTCTTTAGGCTCCTGAGGAGCGGCAGGCAAAATTGGCAGTCTTCTTTGTAATGATAAAATATATTGACGGCACTTTGTATCGTGGAGAGTTCCTTTTTTTAGGGACATTGGCGGGTTTTCCACTCCACCTTCAAATTGTTCTTTCATTACCATAAAAGCACAACTTCCATCTCCATACTCTGCCTCTTCCCGATATAAATCGTTCATAACCTCTTGAGCATCATCTATCGCCATAGCAACTGCACGCGGGAATCTAGATTCTCGATTTTCAATCAACCTAGAATCTGGGGTTGTTGCACTGACTCTTAGTCTTCTAAGATTCTGGTTCTCTTGATTTCCTTTTGGATTCATCTCACTTAGAAGAGTAAAGGGATTTCAGGGCGAGCAATTGATTATACCAAGAATTGTGCAGTCACTCCCCTTTTAGATCCGAAGTTTTGATATCGCAGCGAATGTTGTATAATATTACTAATTTGTTATAACCCATTTATATGAGTTTCCAATACAGCGCAGCCTTCGTGACTTTAGCAGACCTTGACAAAGAAGTTCTCGTTAAATTTTACACAAAATTTCTCGACCTAGAACCAAACCCTTACATTCCCAATACTTATGCTGAATTTCAACTCCCCGGCCTGAGACTCGGCATATTCAAACCCAAAGATTCCCACAAATCGGAATTTGCAAATCGAGCCAAAACAGGCATGAGTTTGTGTTTGGAAGTCAGCGATATCGAAACTGCGATCGCCCGAATCTGGGCATTAGGTTATCCGCCCGCTGGAGAAATTATCAAAGCCTCGCACGGTTTAGAAATCTATGCCTTCGATCCCGCCGGAAATCGGATAATTTTGCATCAATCGCATCAGTAGATAAGAGTTGGCGATTGAAACCGTCTCTACACAAACGATGTCCGGATGGTGCGCGGACTAAGAAATCAAATTCTACAACAATCCTAAATGATTTCTGAACTCTCTTCTCTTTTCTTCCTTTGCGCCCTTAGCGTCTTCGCGGTTCGTTAAAAAAACATCAACTATCTAATCAATTCAGCAAAACTATAAAAACTGATAATTAACAACAACAAAGCAATCAAATGAGTCAACTGAAATTGAGGCCGCGGCCCGATATATTCCCGCACCAAAATCGAAAAAGACGAACCAATGATATAACTCAAAGACAGCGTTAAATACTGCCACTGCAACGTTACACTCCACAGCCCGAGAAAAATCATCGCCAAAGTCAACATCACCAACTCAACAAACCGAGGCGGATTTTGCTGGCTAGACAGAATCACAGTGTTCAACCAATATTCCCAAGGTCTCATGTTTTAACGATCGAGCTTTTGGATGTAGCCTTCCAGCTTAACCTACGATCGCCATTCAATCTGTCGCTGCAAACACACCAAAGCCTCCGCTGTCTCCACCTGCGGAAACTGGGCGTAAAAGCGGCTGACACTGTAAAAAGGGTGAGGAGTCTCCAGAATAATTAATTTATCGCTCATTTGCGCCAAAAATCCCATCAAATCAGCCGGTGCGACGGGCGCGCAAATCCACAAAGCCATCGGTTGCTGCGACTGCAAAGCCTGCGCCGCCACAGCCACCGTCATCCCCGTCGCAATCCCATCGTCCACTAAAATCGCCAAAGACCCCGCTGCGCTGACATTGGGCCGTCCCGAAGCCAAATCTGCCAACAGAGATTGAGCGCTATTTTCAGCCTGCTGGAGTGCAGATTTTTGCAAGCGTAAATTGGGCTGATTTTGCTTTTGCCAGAGAACATGGCCGTCAGCAGTTGCAGCCCCGATCGCCAATTCCAAATTATCTGGGCGAGTAATTTTCTTGGCGACAACCACATCCAAAGCACAGCCCAAGCGGCGCGCAATCGGTACAGCAACCGGCAAACCCCCGCGCGGCAAGGCGTAAACAATCGGTTTAATAGTATCCTGTGTTGTTAAATTCAACTTGCCGAGCTCGCCTGCAACTGCCTCGGCCAGTTTTTCGCCTGCATCGGCGCGATCGTCAAAAAACGGGTTAGACAACATATTTTTGCCTGTACGAGCTCAACCAAACTATTGGAGATTTGCGAGTCAGAAACCCGGTTTCTTGGCAGATACTTCGCTGCTAAACCAAGATTTCTCCCAGAAACCGGGTTTCTGTGGCGGTACTGTGAGATTTGCGAGTGTTAATTTGAGATTGTGGGATGACAGCAGCGCATAGAAGCATCCAGCCCATCTCAAATCGCCCAGCGCCATCTAAACTATAAACTCTCAGCTCAAAAAAATCTCTCCACTTGGAAAATTTATGTCCAGCGACTTGCAACTCAGCCTTTTTGACAGCAATCAAAGTGCCGCTTTCCAAAACGACTCAATCCCAGCAAATGCCAAAATTCCCATTCCTGCCGGCACCTATCAAAACATGGAACAAATCGGCGAACACTGCAACCGCTGTCACCGCTGCGAATTGGGCAACAGCCGCACTCACGCCGTCATCGGGCGCGGCAATCCTCAAGCCTCTATTTTGATTGTGGGAGAAGCGCCGGGACAAAATGAAGATGAAACAGGATTGCCCTTCGTAGGGCGATCGGGTCAACTGTTAGATAAGATTTTAGAATCCGTAGAATTGAGCACAGAAACCGACGTATTCATAGCCAACGTCATCAAATGTCGCCCTCCCAACAACCGCCCTCCCACAGCAAAAGAAATCGAAGCTTGCAAACCATACTTGCTGGAACAAATTCGCATATTAGACCCCAAAATCATTTTATTAACTGGCGCAACAGCCCTGAAAGGTTTGTTAAGCGACAAGCGACCAATTAGTAAAATCCGAGGTCAATGGATAGAATGGGAAGGACGGCTGTGTATGCCAATTTTCCACCCATCATACTTGTTGCGAAATCCCTCCCGCGAACCGGAGACACCAAAATGGTTTATGTGGCAAGATATGCAGGCAGTAAAAGCAAAATTGGATGAATTTAAAGCAGTAAGTTAAAGAGAGCATGATAAATCTCGCTTTTACCAGAGTCTCGATCCCCCTAAATCCCCCTTAAAAAGGGGAGTAGGGGTTGACTTTGATGTTCACTCTTGTCCCCCCCCTTATTAAGGGGGGCTAGGGGGGATCGAGGGTCTAATCGTCAAACAGTAGCTTGTTGGCAACTGGTATTAAAATAGGTAAATTATGTTAATCTAAAAATATTAAACCAAAAAAAATTATGAGTCAATGCCTTAATCCCGACTGCCTCCATCCCAACCCACCCATCACCCAATTCTGCCAAAAATGCGGAAACAAACTGCTACTCGGAGACAGATACCGTGCAGTAAAATACATTTCCGAAGGAGCTTTCGGCCGTACATTCAAAGCCGTAGACGAACATCGACTCGATACAATTTGTGTAATCAAACAATTTCTCCCGCAACTACAAGGGAATGCCGCCATCCAGAAAGCGACGCAGTTATTCAAACAAGAAGCAGTCAGACTGCGAGATTTAGGCAAACATCCTCAAATCCCCGATCTATTGGCATTTTTTGAACAAAATAAACGCTTCTATCTAGTACAAGAATTTATAGACGGTGAGGATTTATTAAAAGAATTAGAGCAGCAGGGAAAGTTTAGCGAAAAACAAATTAAACAATTACTGAATGAATTGCTACCGATATTAGATTTTGTTCACAACCAAAAGGTAATTCACCGAGACATTAAGCCGGAAAACATCATTAGAAATTCTCACGGTTCTTTAGTATTGATTGACTTTGGAGTTGCCAAGGAATTGAGCGGTAGTGTTTTGACTAAAGTGGGAACTGTAACTGGCACTCCTGGTTATGCGGCACCGGAACAAATGCAAGGTCATGTTTTTCCAGCGAGTGACTTGTACAGTCTTGGTGTAACTTGCATTCGGTTATTAACCGGATGTTTCCTGAAAGAGATAAATGGAATTTTGTTTGATGAACTTTTCGATCCGATGCAAATGCAATGGAACTGGAAAAACAAGACAGTTCATCTCAACAAGGACTTGGCAAAAATTTTAGATAAAATGATACTATTTCCAGTTGGTGCGCGCTATCAATCAGCAGGAGAAGTATTGCAAGCTCTTGATTCAATCTCAGTATTACCCAATCAAATATTAGCACCACTACCGCCAGCAAAACCCGTTCATTCTTCAGCAGCAGCTAATAAAATATCAGCTAAATTTAAACCAAAAGCCTCTTACTTCAAATCCTTTACTGAAGACTTGGAAAATGGCGTGCAGTTAGAAATGATAGGAATTCCCAGTGGAACCTTCACAATGGGTGCGCCAGACATTGAAGCAGAAAGCCAATACAAAGAAAAACCTCAACATCCTGTCACAATTCAACCTTTCCTTTTCGGAAAATATGCGATCGTACAAGCACAGTGGAAAGCCGTTGCTAAATTGCCACAAATTCAATATCATCTCAACCCAGACCCCTCTAAATTCAAAGGCAATAACCTACCAGTAGAAAATGTCTCTTGGTATGAGGCGGTGGAATTTTGTGCTAGGTTATCTAAACATACTGGACGCAATTATCGCTTGCCCACTGAGGCAGAATGGGAATATGCTTGTCGTGCTGGTACGACTGCACCGTTCTATTTTGGTGAAACAATTACTACAGATATTGTTAACTATAACGGTAATTACTCTTACAATAATTCACCAAAAAGTCAGTATCGAGAACAAACTACAGATGCAGGCAGTTTTTCTCCCAATGCTTTTGGTTTATATGATATGCACGGGAACGTCTGGGAGTGGTGCGTTGACCCCTGGCACGGTAGCTATTACGGAGCACCAACTGATGGTAGCGCCTGGGATGAAAAATGTAATGATAATCGCTATCAAAATTCTATTGAATTATTAGTAAAATCTCAAAATAATAAAATAGCAAGGGTGCTGCGCGGGGGGTCGTGGCTTTACCATCCGAGGAATTGCCGTTCTGCTTTTCGCTTTTTCAATACGCCGGAATTTGACTATCATGACTGTGGTTTTCGAGTTGTATGTGTTGGTGTATGAACTTCTCAACCCTTGATACTTTCTCATTTTGCATAACAATCTCGCAACCACAAACGAATCGCCTCAGCAATTGCGCTTTTTTCGTTTTCTGCCGGCGACAACGGACTAACATCCGCCACTGTACCAAACCTAGAAACAATTTTTACTAATTCCCAGCCCTTCTCTGTTTTAGCTAAAAACAGCCAGTGATATTGCTGAATCTCGACTCGCTTTCCCCCGCGATACTGCGTGTCCAAAGTAGTAATAAAAACTTGACTGGCATTTTCGGGAAGTGTTTCTTCAAAATTTAAAGGTAGCGGTTCAAACTCCGGGCGACCTGCTAAGATTATTTGACGCGGTATGTAACCGATCGCCCTAGAATTGTTAGGAGGAAAGTGCGATCGCACAATTACCCGGTTAGCATAACTCGGCAAATCCTGCAACAGGCGATCGACCAAAGTTTCTAAATCAGCGGGACAGGGCGATCGGGCTAACAAACTGTACCCACTTGCGTTTATAGTGCGATTCCCTACGGGACAGCTTCGCTTCACGCCATTTGTGACAAAATTAGCAGCCAAAGTCGGACTTGCGATCGCAGATATTAGCAGATAAACACAGATTAACGCTGAGGAAATTTCATCTGTGTTCATCTGCGCTTATCCAATCTCTTCACAAATCCGCGCAAAAGCCGCCACCGGATCGTCGGAAGCCGTAATCGGCCGCCCAATCACCAAATAATCCGCACCAGCTTTTAAAGCAGCCTTCGGAGTCATCGATCGCTTTTGATCGCCCCCATCGGCCCATTTTGGACGCACCCCCGGACAAACTAACAAAAAATCATCCCCGCAACTCATCCGCAACTGTTCCGCTTCTTGGGGAGAACAAACCGCACCAGCTAAACCTGTTTCCTTAGCTAACAATGCCATGTGCAAAGCATATTCTGGCAACTCTAAAGGTATTTTTAATTCAAAAGCCAACTGTCGCGAATTCAAACTTGTTAACAGCGTAATTGCAATCAATTTAGGAGTCGGTTTCTCAACCGCCGCCGCCCCTTCTACCAAAGCTGACTGTGCCGCTTTCAAAGCATCTTTACCGCAAGTAGAATGGATTGTCAATAAATCTACATTGTACTTGGCAGCAGCACGACAAGCGCCAGCTACAGTATTCGGAATATCGTGAAATTTCAAATCGAGAAAAATCCGTTTTTGCCTCTCTTTCAGAATCTCGATAATTGCTGGCCCGCAGCTAACGAATAATTCTAAACCGACTTTCCAGAATGATACTTCGGGGAGTTTGTCGATCAGGTCGATCGCTCTTTCTTGACTCGGAACATCTAAAGGAACAATAATTTTATCTGTGACCATAGTACCGTTCATAGTAAGGAATGCAAGTCCTTTTTATCTGATTTTATAACCGTTCGTACCGTTCGTACCGTTCGTAGTAAGGACTTCAGTCCTTTCTTAATTTCAAACCTTTCCGCTCGGGACTTCAACTTTTTTCACAGGGATTTTAAGGACTGAAGTCCTCACTACGAAACTGAAGAAGGACTAAAGTCCTCACTACGAACCTGAAGAAGGACTAAAGTCCTCACTACGAACCTGAAGAAGGACTAAAGTCCTCACTACGAACCTGAAGTACGAACCTGAAGAAGGACTGAAGTCCTCACTACGAACCTGAAGAAGGACTGAAGTCCTCACTACGAACTTAAGATGAAATTATACTATTAAGCGGACAAACTTATTTTTGCCCACTTGCAAAACCTTACCGCATAAATCAGCAGGTGATTCAAAGGTAAGGTTAACATCCGAAACTTTATCGCCCTCCAACTTCACGCCGCCGCCTTGCATCAACTTCCGCCCGTCGCCGCTGCTTTTGCAAAGCCCGCTAGCACTCAGAATATAAAACAACTTAGCCGGAAACTCCACGTTTGTTAAAGAAAACTCCGCCACAGCATCAGCTTGTCCCGCAGCACCTTTGATTAGCGCGATCGCATCTTGTTGGGCCCGATCGCCCGCTGCTTTCCCCCAATACTGGCTTACCACATCCACAGCCAAAAGTTTCTGTTTTTCTCGCGGATTTTCTGGCAATTCATCAAGCGGCAAATCTGTCAATAGCTCGAAATACTGCGCGATCGAGCGATCGGCAATTTTCTCCAACTTAGAATACATCGTCAGCGGATCTTCCGACAAAGCTACATAATTATTCAAAGACTTCGACATCTTTTGCACGCCGTCAGTCCCGATCAAAATCGGCATCAGCAAACCAAACTGCGGTTTCATCCCAAAATGCCTCTGCAAATCTCTCCCCACCGCAATATTAAACTTTTGGTCGGTTCCCCCCAACTCCACATCCGCTTCCAAGACTACTGAATCGTAACCCTGCATTACTGGATACAGAAACTCGTGCAGGAAGATCGCATTTTCCTGCTGCATCCTGTTATCAAATCCCTCTTTAGCGAGCATCTGCTGCACCGTCATCGTGCCTAAAAGCTCCAAAATCTTCGCCATGTCCAATTTTGACAGCCACTCGGAGTTGTAGCGAATTTCCAAACGTCCGGGCGTGTCAAAATCTAGAATCGGACGTAGTTGATCTAAATAAGTTTTGGCATTTTCCGCCACTTGTTCGGCACTCAACTGGCTCCGCGCCTCCGATTTTCCAGTCGGATCGCCAATTCTTGCGGTAAAATCTCCGATGACCAGTACCGCCGTGTGACCGGCATCCTGAAAAGCTCTCAGCTTCCGCACGCAAATGCTGTGTCCCAAGTGAATGTCCGCCCCTGTTGGGTCAATTCCCAGTTTGACTCGCAACGGCCGATCGACTTTTGCCAGCAGTTGGGCCAGATTTTCGTCAGGGTTGCTAGAATCAGGTCGATCGGGAAAAATCTCGCTGATGCCACGGTAAATTCCAGAAAAGTTAGGAGAAATCATAAAAGAGCGATCGTCCATCATCATATTTTGCCAAAGTGCAGCAGAATTAGTTACACTCACTGATTGACACATAAACACACAACTATCAAGCTACTATAATCGCAAAGCTGACCGACTTTCATTAGCAAACCCATCCAGAAACGCATACCAGATCCGACAGGATTCGTGGACATCCCACAATTTTAGACTAAGGTTCAAACTCGTAATTTTATCTGTGGAGTAAATCTAAAATCTAAAATCTAAAATCTAAAATCGATCGACTGACAGCCTCCAGCATTGCCATCTAAAATTAAAAGTCTGAAACCCCAAATCGAGTGAGGAAGTGAAATCCACGTGTCAACCAACGCAGTTCGCAAAAATACGGAAAACCCAGCCCCTGTATTCGAGTTTGTTCAGTCAGTCAGCAAAGTGACCGCCGGAACTATACTCAGCATAACAATGCTTGCCAGTTCCGTAGTAGCTGGCGGACTGGTTGGCTTAGCGATCAGCTTCCGCAACTTGCCAGATGTTCGCATCTTGCAAACCTACTCTCCCACGGAAACTACCCACATTTACGACATCAACGGCAGGCCCCTAGCCAGCATCCACGATGAAGCAAACCGGGATGTCGTACCCCTTGACAAAATCTCCCCGAACCTGAAACGGGCCGTTCTGGCGATCGAAGATAGCAACTTCTTCACCCACAAAGGCATCAACCCCGGCGGGATAGCCCGAGCTCTCATAGTCAACCTAGAGAAAGGTAGAACCGTTGAAGGCGGCTCGACTATGACAATGCAGCTAGTCAAGAACTTGTTTCTATCTCCCCAGTCAAAATTCAGCCGCAAGATAGCTGAAGCGGTAATGTCTATCCGCTTGGAGCAAATTCTCAACAAAGACCAAATTCTGCAACTGTACCTGAATCAAATCTATTTAGGTCACAACTTATACGGCGTAGAGACAGCTTCTCGAAGCTATTTCAACAAATCAGCAGAGAATTTGAGCCTTGCGGAAGCAGCGATGCTGGCCGGCTTGATTTCCGCCCCCGAAGAATACAGTCCTTTCGTCAACTACAAGTTGTCAAAAGATCGGCAGGAAATCGTTTTAACCCGGATGAGGGAACTCAAATGGATTACCATAGCTGAAGAAGCAAGCGCCCGAGCGCAAAAAATTAAGCTCGGCAAAATCACTTCTTTTGGCGGCTCTCAAGTTCCTTACGTCACACAAGCCGTAGTTCAGGAGTTGACACGGCGTTTCGGGCGAGATGCCGTCCTCAAGGGTGGAATGCGCGTTCAAACTACGATCGACCTCAAACTACAGCGCATCGCCGAAGAAACCGTCAAAGCGTGGCACGATCGACTTTACTACCAAGGACTTTTTTACGATCGCGACCAAGGTCAAATTGCCCTAGCAGCCGTCGATCCCCGCACCCACTTCGTCAAAGCAATGGTTGGTGGCGTCGATTACCAAAAGAGTGAATTCAACCGCGCCATTCAAGCACGCCGCCAGCCCGGATCTTCCTTTAAGCCCTTCATCTACTACGCTGCCTTTGCTACAGGCAAATACGGCCCCGATTCAGTTGTCTACGACTCCCCCGTCGGCTACCGCGACGGCGACGGCTACTACTACCCTCAAAACTACGGCGGCGGCTTCTCCGGTGCCGTCAGCATCCGCAGAGCTTTGGAAGTATCACTGAACATTCCCGCTGTCAAGCTCGGCCAAGAAGTCGGATTGAATAAAGTAATTGAAATTTGCCGGGTGCTCGGCATCAGAAGTCCCATGGAACCCGTAGTTTCTTTACCCTTGGGTGCAGTTGACCTCACTCCTTTAGAAATGGCCGGAGCTTTTGCTACCTTCGCCAACAACGGCTGGCATTCCGACACCACATTTATCGTGCAAGTCACCGACAGCAGCGGCAACGTCTTGCTAGACAATACCCCCAAACCAAAATTAGTTCTCAACGCCTGGGCTGCGGCATCCGTCAACAGCGCCCTGCAAGGAGTAATTTACAACGGTACTGCCAAGGCTGCCCAAATTGGGAGGCCCGCTGCTGGGAAAACTGGCACAACTTCCTCAGAAAGGGATATCTGGTTTGTGGGTTACGTGCCGCAGTTGTCGGTGGCTGTTTGGATAGGCAACGACGATTACACACCGATGAGCTACGGTGCTACTGGCGGTACAATCGTTGCCCCTGTTTGGCGCGATTTTATGAGCCAAGCTTTGCAGGGCGTTCCTGAAGAAGATTTCAAACCTGCTTCATCTTTTGAACGACCGTGAACGAACCTGACGGTCAACTGAGTACAGTTAGACCGCAGGCTTCTTTTTCCTTTTTTGCAAAGGCTTTTTTGAGTGACGGAGTTCCCCCGCCACTTTGATCGCTCAGACCAATTTTCTTGATAAGTTTGGCTGAATTTTCATCTCGATCCAAAGACTCACCGCACTGACAAGAATGCCATCTTTCCGATAACTCTTTTGGTACTTTATTGAGGCAATTCCAACAATACTGAGAAGTTCCCTTCGGCTCGACAAACAAAAGATTTTTACCCAATTTCCAGGCAACATACTTGAGAACATTAGCAAACTGACCGTGAGCAGCATCAAGCATTGATTTATTCAAGCCGCTTTTGGCAGATTGACCGTTTGGCAAATAAACTAAATTACCATTGTCGATCTCGGTTTTAGTTTTAGCGCGTCTTGTCAAATTCTTGATACTCAAATCTTCAGCCACCAAAACATCGCATTTACGAAACAATTCATGTGCCGTCTTGAATTGAAAATCAAGTCTCGCTCTAGCTACAAATTGATGCAGTCTAGAAATCTTGCTTTTTATAACTTGCCAAGGTTTAGAACCCTTGACTCTACTAGCTAGCTTCGCCTGAAGTTTTGCTAATTTCTCGGCAGATTTCCTCAAGAATCTAGGATTTTCAATTCTTTCGCCATTAGAAAGGTAAGCGTAATTAGTAATTCCCAAGTCAATACCAAGAGTGTTTTCATCAGTCGGTTGAATTTCTGCAACCGGCACGGGAACCGTCTTATCTTCTAGCGTCAGGGAAATATACCACCCGTCCGCTTCTCTAATAACTGTCCCCGTCTTAACCGTTAATCCTGTTGGTATTGGACGATGGAATGCCATCGGTATTTGACCTATTTTGGCAAGGTTAATGCAAATCCTATTTTGCTCATCCTTGGCGATATCTAAATTATCTAATTGAGGATAAGTAAAAGATTTGTAGTAGTGAAATCCTTTAAATCGGGGCTTGCCTCTACGATTGCCATTTTTGTCGGGTGTGGTGAAATTTGAAAAGGAAGTTTCCACTCGGTTAATCACATCCTGCAAAACTTGAGAATTCAAAGTTTTGTAATCAGAAAATAGCTTTTTAGTATTTTTTAGATCGGCTAACTGGATGGTTTGCCACTGCACGTATCCGCCTTCAATATTCGAGAAAACATCACCTTTCCTGGTCAAAGGATTGCCTGATTCATCTTTCTTTCTGCCATCTCTAGTTTGCACTCTAGTCAGAGGAATATTTTGGTAAATTTCCTCAACAGGCACTATGGAAGCAATTAAAGGGCAGGCATTGACAGGCGTTCTTGTGGACTCCCACCATCTGAATCTTTCACTCAATCGGTAGTTGTACTGCCGGCGACAAAGCTCTAGATGAGTCGAAATTGTTGCTAGTTGGGCTTTCGTAGGTTTGAGGCGGTATTTGTACGTCAGTTGCATGAAAACTTCCTTTTTTTCGACCTTCCCACAGTATAGAGTGAATTCCCTGAAAGGGTGAATGAGTTTTATCGTAAAGATGTTTTGTGGAGCAGTTCGTATTTTATTGCTTCTTGCCGAGGTGTTACCGTCTCCATACTTAGGAAGTATATTGAGAATCAAGACTCTCCCAAAGATTGATTTGCGGTAACTGAGTCTAATTGTCGGGCTGGTGTTCCTCCGACCGACGAGCCTTTCATCCCTACGGTAATTTAGTCGGGGTACGGAGCGTAGCAATTGAGATTCATCCCCTCTAAATACACCGAGGGACTTCCCGGCTGCTAGTTAATTATCAGTTGACAGTTGACAGTTGATAGTTGTCAATTGTCAACTTATGATTGCTTTTCCAGTTCAGATTTCATCCGCTCCAGCGTTGAGTTCATTTGCTCAAACATCTGCTGGGGCGTGATGCCAAATTGATTTAGCTGTGTTTTTAACTGCTCTACAGTCATCTGAGCCATGAAGTCTTCAGACAGCTCGAAGCGCTTCATAAAAATACGGTAGCGATCCATCATTGATTCCATCTGAGCGATGAACATCTTCTTGCCTTCGCGATCGAATTTGCCGTAATTCCCGCCTAGTGCGACGAGAGATTGATAGTCTTCAAACAACAGCTTGGCTTCTTGCTGAACAATTTCTGAATCAAAAAATCCCATAGCTTTCCTAATTTTTAATATTGAAGTGATTTTGATCTAGGCGGGAAATCCCGCTGCTTTTGGTACTATTTTATCAGTTGCCGGAGGAACTCTCTACCGCTCAAGGCGCAAAAATCAGTAGAAATTTCCGTACAGGATAAGGCATGGGCATCGGGAATTGGGAATTGGGAATTGCGAAGTCGAGGGATGGGGCATGGGGTCTTTATGGCATTGGGCTTGCAATAACAACTGACAACTGACAACTGACAACTGACAACTGACAACTGTCAACTGTCAACTGTCAACTGACTTCTTCAAACTTGTCCGATACGCTCAAGTGGCCAAAACCTCAATACAGCCCGGCCGATGATATTCTTTTTAGGTAAAAATCCCCACCTGCTAGAGTCGTTACTGTTGTTGCGGTTGTCTCCCATCACGAAGTATTGATTTTCCGGGACGACATAAGGCCCCCACTGGTATTTAGGAGGTTCGGCAATATATTTCTCAACGAGGGGTTTGTCGTTGAGGTAAACTAGACCTTTTTTCACAGCTACTGTTTGACCTGGTAAGCCAATTACCCGCTTGATAAATGCTTGGTCTGCGGTAAAGCCTTGTTCTTGCAACTGTTCCGGCGGCGCAAATACTACGATGTCACCAGTTTTTGGAGGTTCCAGGTAGTAGGATATTTTTTCGACTACGACGCGATCGCCCACGCGCAAAGTTGGTACCATAGAATCTGAGGGTATGAAGCGCGGTTCTGCCACCAACGCTCGAATCACTATTGCTAAAGCCAAAGCAATAATCACTATCTGAAGATTTTCTCGCTGCGATTTCCACGCTTTTTGCCACCACGGGCTTGTGCTGAGCGAAGTCGAAGTATCAGGTAGGTTTTCTGCTACTTCTGTACCAAAATTCTTTTCTTCAGATGTCATTTACTCCTCCTATAATTTTATTGACTCTTATTCATAAAAAAGGCAGAGAATTAAGATTCTCTACCTTTTTTATATGCTGATTTTGAGTTATTTACGATCGCGCAATTTGCGATCTTAAAACTTTACTCGCGATCGCACTTACTCAACGCACTTACTCAGCGCCTTGGGGCAGCAATTCCCGCTTTTGGCCTTGCAGCACCTTAACAACTCCGTCCTCGCCCACATCTACAACAGCGATATCGCCATCTTTGATGCGGCCAGAAAGGATTTCCTCAGCCAAGCTGTCTTCCAACAACCGCATGATCGCGCGGCGCAGGGGCCTGGCTCCGTAGCTGGGGTTATAGCCTTCTTCTACTAGCCGTTCCTTGAATTTTTCGGTCACTTCCAGAGTGATTCCCTGTTCTGTCAAGCGGCCGAACACTTCTTTGAGCATGATAACGGCAATTTCCTTGACTTCTTCCCTGTTCAACTGACGGAAGACGATAATTTCGTCAAGTCGGTTGAGGAATTCTGGGCGGAAGTAGTTCTTCAGTTCTTCGTTAACCAAGGAGCGAATGCGGTTGTAATTAGCATCAGCTTGGTTGTCGCCGAACTCGAAACCGAGGCCGCCGCCACCTTTTTCGATGACTTTAGAACCGATGTTAGAAGTCATAATCAGCAGCGTGTTTTTGAAGTCCACGGTGCGACCTTTGGCATCTGTTAAGCGGCCGTCTTCCAATATTTGCAATAGCATATTGAAGACATCGGGGTGGGCTTTTTCGATTTCGTCAAACAACACGACGGTGTAAGGACGACGACGAACTGCTTCTGTCAGTTGTCCGCCTTCGTTGTAGCCGACATAACCAGGAGGAGAACCGATAAGTTTGGAGACGGTGTGACGTTCCATGTATTCGGACATATCCAACCGAATCATGGCGTCTTCGGAACCGAAGAAGTAGCCGGCTAAGGCTTTCGTCAGTTCGGTTTTGCCGACGCCTGTGGGCCCGGAGAAGATGAAACTGGCGATCGGGCGATTGGGATTTTTCAACCCAACGCGAGCCCGGCGGATGGCGCGGGAAACGGCTTTCACTGCTTCTTCTTGGCCGATCAAACGCTGGTGCAAGGTATCTTCCATGTGCAGCAGCTTTTCGGACTCGGATTCGGTCAATTTGTTGACCGGGACTCCCGTCCAACTTGCCACGATTTGAGCGATGTCTTCTTCCGTAACTACGGGCGAAGGGTCGGTGTCGCCACGGGCCGCCGAGTCGGTTTTTTTGGCTTGGGAAATAGCGCGAATTTCGGCTTTGATCGTCATTTCGCGATCGCGCAATTCACCTGCTTTATCAAAGTCTTGAGAACGCACCGCTTCGTCTTTATCTTTCAGGACTTGGCGGAGTTCTTTATCCAGTTCCTTAGCTGCGGGGGGCAGTTGGGAGTTGATCAGGCGGACTCTGGAACCAGCTTCATCTACCAAGTCAATAGCTTTGTCTGGGAGGAACCGATCGGAGATATATCGGTGAGATAGTTTGGCTGCGGCTTCCAGGGCCGTATCCAAGATTTTCAGCTTGTGGTGCTGTTCGTAGCGTTCCCGCAGGCCGAATAGAATCTCGATCGTCTCGTCAACGGTGGGTTCGCCGACCATCACGGGCTGGAAGCGGCGCTCTAGGGCGGCATCGCGCTCGATGTGCTTGCGGTACTCGTCGAGGGTTGTAGCGCCGATACACTGGAGTTCGCCTCTTGCCAGAGCTGGCTTGAGAATGTTAGCTGCGTCGATCGCCCCTTCCGCCGCACCAGCACCGATCAAAGTGTGTACTTCGTCAATGACCAAAATCACGTTACCGGCCGTGCGGATTTCGTCCATGATTTTTTTGAGGCGCTCTTCAAATTCGCCCCGGTATTTGGTACCGGCGACGAGGAGGCCGATGTCGAGGGTGACGACGCGCTTGTCTTCGAGAATGTCTGGGATATCGTTGTTAGCGATGCGCTGGGCCAGTCCTTCGGCGATCGCAGTTTTACCGACTCCGGGTTCGCCGATGAGTACCGGGTTATTTTTGGTGCGGCGACCGAGGATTTGAATTACCCGTTCGATTTCTTTTTGCCGTCCGACTACGGGGTCAAGCTTACCATCGACAGCCATTTGAGTGAGGTTGGCACCAAATTCGTCCAGGGTTGGGGTTTTGGTGCGAGCACCGCCGCCCGTGGCTGCGACTTCTGCGGTTTCTCCCAGCATCCGAATCACTTGGGTGCGGACTTTCGACAAGTCTACTCCCAGATTTTCCAGAACTCTGGCCGCGACTCCTTCACCTTCGCGAATCAAGCCCAGCAGCAGGTGTTCGGTGCCTATGTAATTGTGTCCGAGTTGGCGAGCTTCTTCGAGGGACAGTTCTAGAACACGCTTCGCCCGCGGGGTGAACGGAATTTCGACTGCTACGAAGCCCGAACCGCGCCCGATGATTTTTTCGACCTCAATCCGAGCATCTTTGAGGTTGACCCCCATTGATTTGAGGACTTTAGCCGCAACTCCGGTCCCTTCCCCTATAAGTCCCAAAAGGATCTGTTCTGTCCCTACGAAGTTGTGACCCAGGCGTCTAGCTTCTTCCTGGGCCAACATGATTACTTTTATTGCTTTTTCTGTGAAGCGTTCAAACATGGTTTATTCCCACCTGCTAAGTGCCCGTTTTGAGGTCACGCTCGCACAACGAGCGTTTTTGTTCGAGTGTTAACTCGTAATGCCAATTCTAGCGCGACACTCCCACCGCGAAAGCCGAACTCGGCTGCGGTTGCAGATTCCAGGCTCATGTTGCAGGGTGGCTTTCAACTGGGAAGACCCAAATGGTGGCTGACCTACAACCTCCCCTAGACTGCAAGAAGATTGCTCTTCTCGGCCTGTGCCCAACCTACGACTACGTATTGATGGATTCTAGCACAATCTTTTTGGCTCTTATGCAGGTGAAAAAGCGATCGTTATCGAATTACAGGGAGGGTTTTGTACAAAACTTATTGGTTAAATGGACAATCTATGCTCTAAACTCGCCCTTAAGTTGCAGGCCATCTCAATAATCTGTTGGTTGAAAAGGGCGAAAGCTCGATCGGGCAAACTCATCTAAAATTTTGCCTTAGATCCATCGGTTGGAGATCGCGCGCGGTCTTCATGTTGTCAGTTGCGCGATCGCTCCTGCATCAATCAGTGTTGCTCAACTCCGAGAGTGTGGCTCAGACAAGAAAAAAATAACGAACTCAAGTTTAATCGCTTAAACACCTCTGACCCCCAATCCTTTCTCCCACCAGGGGCGAGGGAGAGATCAACGATCTTTCAATTATGTGGGCGATTTTGATCTATGCCGTTGCCTTCTTGCTGGGAAGTTTGGTAGGGGCAATCAGCGCCTCAGCAGGAGGAATTCCGCCAGCGCTATTTCGATCGATAATTGTGGCGTGTCTTGCCGCCTCAACATTTTATACCAACCTGGACATTGACTTTGCAGCGAGTAAACGCAAAGTAACTTCAACTGTGAAGTATTTAGTTTACGGGTGGATGGCAGTGCGATGGGCAGTTGGGCTATTTTTAATATTTTCGGGATTTTTGTATCAAAGCCCCGCCGATTTGTACAAAGTTTTGTGGGTGCTGTTTTGGATGGTTCCACCAGCCCTTACTTCCCCAGTTTTATCCGTGCTTTGGGGCGGTAATCTTTATCCGTCGGCTGTTTTGTCAAGAACCCTATCAATTGTCGCTCCACTGGCGCTGCTGGCTACATTGAAGGTGGCCCATTTACCCATTAACGTTGACAGCCCGATCTTTTTCGGTATCATTCTAATTTTAGGTCTGGCAATACCGGGAGCGATCGCCCAGTTTTGGCGCGACAAATCCCCGGTTGAATCAAACCACCACAGTAAGAACTGGAAATTTATCGGCGTGCTGGCTGTTGCATTAATGGCTTTGGCAACCGGGTTTCAGTTTACTCCTGCAACATTCCTCAGCGATATATTTTCCTCAACGGATACAGCGCGATCGCTAGCCTGTCTGCAACAACTGGCAATTGCAACTTTAGTATTTGTCTCGATCCGCGTAGCAGCTACATTAACCTCAGTATTTACAAAGGGCAAGCTAAGCAAGGCAGAAGCTCGGGATGCTTATATCCTGCTTGTGAACCCAAACTTTTTCCTTTGGGCCGCTCTTTTCATCGGAGTTAGTGCAACTGCAAATCCAGAAGCCGTAAAATATGCAATTTTTTGGGCAGCGCTGGGGTTCTTAGGCATACCGCTCATCGAACAGATATTGTTCATGAATTCATTTGGCAATGACATACTGAAAGAAACACTGCGTTCTTCGAGAGTGGCAACAGAAGATATCAAAAAGCTGTTCCTGCAATTGGATACGGATGCAAGTAAGTCGCTAGATCGAACCGAGATTATGGAGTTGTTAGGGCTAATCGAAGATATGACAACAGGCGAACGCAGCTCTGAAGAAATTAGAAGCTACATCACTGATTATCTTTTTAACACTCTTGACTCCGATCGCAATGGCACGGTTGATTTAGCAGAATTAGAAGAGTATGTATCAACCTATGGGTTGGTTGCTAACCTTAACGTTGCTCAAATCTAAACTTTGGCTCAATAAGCCATAACATCTTTGCTTAGGGTAGGGGTAGTCAAGGCACAAAACCGAGGAAATTTGCACAACCGAAAACCAACTCTACCCTTTTATTTATATCTACCGAGGAAACGCTCTCTGGCAAAAATCGCACCCTTGACCCGAAATACTATCGCTGGAATATTAGTCATCGGAAACCGGGGCGAAAATGCGGAACAGCATTTGATACAGCTAAGCGAAGACGATAAGCGCTTAGTCACCACCGATTACTTGCTTAACCTCGACGGCTATGGTAAGGTTTATTATGAAGGGATCACAAGATTCATGTTTATGCGCTTGTAATTAATTTTTCGGGCAAGGGTGGGATCGGCTGTTAAATCAACAGCTATCGCTCTGACTGAATGGTTAAAATCCCAAGAACAGGGACGAGAGACATAGGCTGACAAATAACCTTACTGCTTTCGGATTAATAAATTATAGGAACCCAATGATAGAAGCTATCAAAATTCCCCAAAATCAAACCACCACATCGGACTGGCGACTAACTCCTGGCTACTTGCATGAAGGCCGATCGGATTTTGAATCGGCACATATTTTGTTAGGTCGTTTCTTAGCAGATAGAACCTCAGAAGACCCCTTGGTAGAAAAACAACTATTTGCCAGCGACGGCATTTTTGAGTGGGGACACGCCCAGCCTTTAGAAAAAGTGATTAATTCACGGTCAGACTTAGAGTTTTTACTGTTGCATCCCAATTTGTTACGCAACTGTATTACTATCATCGAACCTTGGGAACACGTAGGCGTTAACGCTAAGGGGGAAGATGTTCGGGCTTCCAAAAATGTCGCCTACATTGCTCAGAAAGTCGCCGATATGGACTCTGTATTACTACCTGTTTGGTCAACAGGAGTCCTCGATCCAGAAATAGTTGTTCCCGCAATTAACTCTGGTTATGCAGTGGTAGTCGAAGGTGGCGATCCATCAACATACGATCCCTCTACCTGGACAAGTCCGGCGTGTCCGCGAGAGGATATGTTTGCATTAGTGGAAAAATTATTGCTCTCGCGATCGCCCATCAGTGCCCCCGCAATATTCATTTGTGTAGGACACCAGTTAGCTGCTGAATGTCACATCCGACTC
Source organism: Microcoleus sp. PH2017_12_PCY_D_A (assembly GCF_020738565.1). Lineage (NCBI taxonomy): Bacteria > Bacillati > Cyanobacteriota > Cyanophyceae > Oscillatoriales > Microcoleaceae > Microcoleus > Microcoleus sp. PH2017_12_PCY_D_A. Next base: position 54,766 of record NZ_JAEQCI010000040.1, read on the forward strand.
ATCCGTCATGCAGTCAAAGAAGTTTTGGACACGACATCTCTGGATCGCGATCGCTCAGGCATGGCTCTGAGATCGTTGCAAGAAGTCTGCCAGCGCATCGAAGCAATGGGCAAGACACTCGAAGTCAAAAAGCGTGATGGACGAGTTGTTGCCAAGGGCTGGAATGACGAGCATTTTGCCGTGACGCGCAATGAATTAAAAGAAGTAGGCGATCGTGTGTTGTTGCCTTATCAGTCTCCAGACGGCGATGCTTTAGGTATTCCTTGGGAAATTATCCATGCTCATGATGTCACAGCCGACACCCATGAAGGCGTGATTGACACAACAATTCAATATGAGGCAAGAGTATCAATTTCGATGTTTCATTCGGATGAAGTCAACGAAGAAGCAATATTGTTTGCAAACTGGGCTTACCGCAGTATTCATGACGCTATTGTTCCCTATCGGCACATCATCGCTGGTAGCTCTCTGAGTTGGTTAATACAACTGCCAGACTCCCTTGAAATTCTTTGTTCAACAGCAGAGGAAGATGGTGAAATAGTTACCGAATGTTCAGCAACCTGCATTAACTACAAAGACTTTGAAACCAAGAAAATTCGACGCTCGTTTACTTGCCAGTTCCATCCAGAACTGCTCTCCGATCTGCGGGCGATCGGTAACAGTGAAGCTCCATCTTATTCAACTTTGAAAAATGATGATGGTGTCCGCTTATTTGTCAGACTCCTGTATGCGGGAATGCAAGAGTAATGCTATTAGCTTGCGCCACGAAAATGGTGGCGCAGCTACTACTTTGAGAAGTGAAGATGACAATTGAACTGAAACCATCACAGCAACAGATAGAGCAGACACCAGGTGCGATCGCGCAGGGACTCCAAGGGAGTATCGGACTAACTTCATTATTTCTCGCAATCCTTGCCTTATCCTTTGCCGCCATCTTCATCAGATTGAGCGAACGGGAACTCGGTCCGGTTGCGACAATATTCAATCGCTTCTGGGTAGCCACTGTGATTTTAGGATTGGGGAAGGTGTTCGAGACCTTGAGGGAAAGACACTCCCACGACTCCTTCCTCCAAAAGCAGCATTACACAGTCAGCGATTTAGTCTTGTTGCTAGTAATGAGCTGTTTTTTCTCAGGCACATTAATAACCTGGGCTTGGTCACTCACCCAGACAAGTGTGGCTAACTCTAATCTGCTGCATAACGTAACCCCGCTGTTCACGACTCTGATGGGATGGCTGTTTCTAAATCAATGTTTTGAGGGCAGATTCCTCATTGGCATGGTAATCGCCATCAGCGGATCGATCTTAATTGGACTGGGTGATTTGCATCTAGCGAGCGATAACTTTACAGGTGACTCACTTGCCATCCTATCTGCCGTCTTTTCTGCCGCCAATCTGCTAACTGTAGAAAAACTTCGAGCCAAGTTTTCAGCAACAACCATACTCCTGTGGTGTTCCTGCTTCGGGGTCTTGTTAACTTTCCCCATCGTTCTGCTAACGGAAGATGTACTTTTTCCCTATTCCTGGGCTGGGTGGTTAACAATAATTGCCCAAGCCTTGGTCTGCCAAGTTTTGGGTCAAAGTCTTCAAGCTTATAACCTCAAAGGATTTTCTTCTGGGTTCGTTGCCGTGTTCTTGCTGCTCGATCCAGTGATTACTGCCATACTTGCCTGGATAATCTTTGCTGAAAAGTTAAGTCCTCTAAACTGGTTGGCGTTATCTGTAGTTTTGGCAGGCATATACCTGGCAAAGTCTAGCCAAGGAGCCGACAAAGTTACCCCTTTTGGAAGTTAAAAGTCAAAAAATATTTCTTCTTTGTTTAAGTAATGGAGGTTTTTAGTTAGATGGAAATCATTTGGAAACAAATAAAGGAAAAGCTAGTTGATTCAAACATAACTATTGCAGACATACCCTTGACTAAAATAGTTCTCGTCGTCACTATCATCACGCTCACACAACTGTTGAGAGGATTGTTCTTTTCGATTGCCATCAAGAGAATCAAGCTTCTTACTAGCGGAACGGAGACCACACTCGACGATGAGTTAGTCGAGATTCTAGAGCAACCATCAGGGTGGCTAATTTTCATCGCTGGACTTTGGATAGTGCAGGTAATTTTGGCAGAAAATCTCAAGCCTCAAGTGAGCGAGATGCTAGCTAAGATTCTCAGTCTGAGTGCTATTGTTGCCGTTGCATATATTGTTTACCGCGCCTCTCCACTGTTAGGAGAGATACTGAGAAAACTGACGCTGAACACCAAAACCGAACTAGACGACTTGCTCGTACCCTAGGTGCCTCGTCTGTTTCAGACGGTGGCACTCGCTGTTGTAGTGTTAAAAGCGAGTGAATTGTTGTTAGGAGCATCTGCAAATGCGATCGTTGGTCTATTAGGTGGAGCAGGAATCACGTTCGGTTTATTGCTTAAGGACATTATCTATGACTGGTTCTGTACGATCATTATTTATACAGATAATCTATATCGACCTGGTGACTGGGTGATTGTGGAAGGAATAGATGGTAGCGTTCAAGTTTTAGAAATTGGCATCAGAACTACAAAGCTACGTCTAGCAAAATGGGATTCTATCAAAAAGATACCCAATTCCAAAATGATTGCGGGAATTGTCGAAAATTGGTCGCAAAATCCAGGCTCAGAAGAGTCATTTTGGATTAATTTAACTCTCAATATTGACAGTATTTAGGCAGAAACAACTGCGATAATTTGTGAGGCTATTCAGAAGCTACCTAGGTTTATAGATTCCTTACATGAAAGATGTTTTGTTTGGCTAGATAGATTTGAACAGAATGCTCGCATTATAAATGTTCGAGCCTTTAATAACAATCTGGATTTATACTTTGAGCCTGTCAAGAATTGAATTTAGCCATCTTAGCACTACTGGAAAAAGAGGGTATAGATACCCTGCATGTGGAATTTAGAACATACCTCGAAAGCTATAAGCAGACTTTGGAAAAAACTGGTAAATCAATAAATTGATGTTGCACTTTCCGAGGGGTAATGGATCGCGATAGCTACCCGCGTTGCCAACTGAAGTATGGATTTCAATGTTCTATTCGCATGAAGTCAACAAAGAAGAAAGAAGCAATCCTGTTTGCGAACTGGGCTTACCGCACTATTCATGACGCCATTGTTCCCTATGGCCACATCATAGCTGGCAGCGCTCTATCATTGCCGAGCCAACTGCCAGACTTCAAATATCAATTATTGAAATAAGAATGAAAACAAATATTAATTTACTGCGTGTTATTGCCTTTTCAGCTAGTTAAAGATTTGGGATGGGGGACAGGCATATTTGTTAGTTTGATTAGTTTTACGTTACTTGGCATTGAAGAAATTGGTCTTGAAATAGAAAACCCGTTTGGTTACGATACCAACGACTTGCCTCTTGATGCTATTTGCAACACAATCAAATACGACATTGAAGAGTTTCTCACTTGTAATCCCCACCTCAACTCTAATGCAGATAAAAATTTCCCCGAAGATGGGTATGATAAACAACTGTAACAATTAATTTGATATCTCGAAGAAAAAAATGAATTTTGAGGTAATATAAATTGGTTAAAACTTACGCACAGACTCTACTTGTAGGGTGCTTAGGTTGCACACTACTATAGATAGTGTAATAATAGAAGGAATGCAGCGTAAGTCCGGTTACTTTCATTTAGCGCAAAAAAATACTTACGTGAGTACATTAAAACTAGGAAGAGGAAAAGATCCAATGAAGTTAGACAAGTTTGTACTAGCACAAAATATGGCATTTCTAATATCCATTCCACCAGAAACTAATTTGGCGAAATTGTTCTCCTTTTGCTTGGCGACAAAGGCTAGAAAAAATACGGCCGGAACAGACATCTTAAAAATTACCTGTGAGCTAATGGAAAATCCATCTAATTTGCCTTATTGGACTCAAGACGTGATGGGACTCGATTTAGATTACAGCAGTGAAGAGTGGAAAGCTTTAGGAGAAATGGGCATCCAGGATGCAGAGGACTTTATGGCTACCCTGTCGCAAGAGTTGGAAAATTTGAGTTTGTAATATCTGGCCGTGGCGTCAGCAAAGAAACTCTCCGGTTTTCAACACTCTATCGAAAGCATTCATCAGAGCCGGATAGTTAAAAAACCCTGTCTTTAGACAAGGGAGCGTCAAGTTTCAAGAGAGTCACAAAAATATGTCTTTAAATGTTGAACTTTTAGAGCAAAGTTTCGAGAAAATCAAACCTCACGCTGATGAATTTGCGGCTAGCTTCTACGAAAAATTGTTTACAACTCACCCAGAGTTGAAACCGCTGTTTGCCACAACTGATATGGCAAACCAACAGAAAAAGCTGATTAATGCTCTGGTTTTAGTAGTAGAAAATATCCGTTCTCCAGAAGCTTTGGAGCCTGTTCTCAACGCCTTGGGAGGCAGACACATCGGTTATGGAGTAATTCCCAAATATTACAGTCGAGTTGGAGACGCACTGCTGAGTGCTATCGAGCAGTATCTCCAGCAAGATTGGACTCCCGAAGTAAAGCTGGCGTGGACAGATGCCTACAGAGCAATTACTGGTTGGATGTTAAAAGGCGCAGGCGTAGTTTCTACACCTGAAAAAGTTCAATTAGAAACAGAGAGCATTCCCGATAAAAAGGTGACTATAGCAGCTAATCACAAACTAGAAACCGTTCCCGCAAAAGAGCAAAGATTAGCCGTAGATGTACTGGAAAGCAGTTTCGAGAAAATCAAACCTCGTGCTGATGAATTGGTCGCTAGCTTCTACAAAAACCTGTTCATCGCTCACGCCGAATTTAAACCGCTGTTTGCCAATGTCGATTTAGAAAAGCAACAGAAAAAGCTTATAAATGCTTTGGTATTGGTAGTAGAAAATCTCCGCTCTCCAGAAGCTTTAGTACCAGTTCTCAACGCCTTGGGAGGCAGACAGATCGGTTACGGGGTAATTCCCAAATATTATGGGCCAGTTGGAGACGCACTGCTGATGGCTTTTGAGCAGCATCTCCAAGAAGATTGGACTCCCGAAGTAAAGCTGGCGTGGACAGATGCCTACAGAGCTATTACTGGTTTGATTTTAAAAGGCGCAGGTGCAAATTCTTCACCAAAGATTGTCCCCGATCAAAAAGATGTCACCCACAATCAGCAAAAAGAATCAAAGACACAATTACTGGACGAATCTAAGCCGATCGCGCCGCCAACCGAGCCACAGAAAAAGCCTTTAGTATCAATTCAGTTGGATGGTGAAATTATTCCAAAAATGCTCTCGAAAATAACTGATAGTTATCAGCAATTTCAGAGTCGATCATTTCTTCAGCGATTGGGTGAAGTTCTCAAAGGAATTTTAGGAAAATTCATTGATAATTTTTGGACACAACCCGCCTGGTTAGTTGCTACTGTTTCAGCCGTTCTGTTCATCATAATTTATGTGGGGGCGGATGATAATTATTTGATTGGAGAGATTTTGGAGGGTGCTGATGCTCTCAGTCTTGTCGTTGCTTTAGTTTTATTCATTAAAGAAGCTCCGGATCGCAGGAAGCAATTTCACTACCAAGCTTGGAGTACGGTTGATGCAGCCCAGGGCGTAAAAGTTAGCTATGCAAGAATTCTGGCACTCCAAGATTTGAACTCAGATGGTGTTTCTCTGAGAGGTTTGGATTCTCCTGATGCAGAGTTAATAGCTATTAATTTCTCTAGGGCAAATCTGAGTGCAGCCAATTTGAGTAAGACGGATCTCAGTAATGCAAATTTGAGCCATGCCAACCTCGATAATGCTAACCTCAGTCAAGCTAAACTTGCGGGTGCTAATCTCAGCCATGCCAAGCTAGGTTTTGCTCGCTTGAGTCAGGTTAATCTCAGTAATGCCAACCTCAGTGACGCTAATTTAATTTGTGCGGACTTGAGTAACACAAATATGAGCGGCGTCAATTTGAAGAATGCTAGTTTTAGTGGTGCTAATCTGAATAGTGCCTACCTAAATGGTGCAAATCTAAAAGGTGCTAAAGTTAGCATTTCTGACCTCAGTGGTGCTTTCCTCGAAGGCGCTGTTATGCCTGATTGCTCGAAGTATAAGTCTCCCGAAGGTGGGGGCAAAAATAAATAAATTGATGCCAGCTTTTTGATGATATTTTTGTCTGCTATTCTACTAAAAGGGTTCGTCACCATTTTAGTAGAATAGCTTTTGCTTACTGAAATGCGCTCGCCAACTATACTGAGAGATTGCCCTTGAATTATAATTCTTAGGCAATGATAAAAATCAGGGACAATGAGAAAAATAAAACAAATAATATCAGGAAAATTCCTATGCAATTACTGAATCATTTAAGCATAAAAACCAAACTCACAGTCATGTTGCTGGTAGTCAGCCTTTGCGCTATGCTGGCGAGCACCTTTATCTGCTCTAGCACTGGTAAATCTATTTTGGCGCAAAAAGTATTCAACCAATTAACCAGCCTTCGGGCTGTGAAAGCTTATCAAATCCAAGACTATTTTGCAACCCTTAAAAACCACAGCCAAACCCTCAGCGAAGACCTGACAGTAGTCGGCGCCCTACAGGAATTTAAGACGGCTTACAGCGAACTTGAAAAATCCAAAATACCAGCGAATTTTGACGCAAAAATTGATACCTACTACCGGAAAGAATTTTTAACCAAACTAACGCGCACTAACGAAGGTACACCTGTTCTGGCAGCCTACACGCCAAAAACAGCCGCTGCCCGTTACTTGCAGTACCACTACATCGCTGCTAATCCCAACCCCGTTGGCAAGAAACTTCTCCTTGATACTCCAGGCGACGCCAGCGCTTACAGCCGCGTTCACGCCCGCTACCACCCTATTTTTCGCAATATAGTTGAAAAATATGGTTACTACGATATGTTTTTGATCGATCGCGAAGGAACTGTTGTCTACACGGTTTTTAAAGAAGCCGACTTTACCACAAACTTGAGCGACGGCCCCTACAAAGAGAGTAACCTAGCATCTGCGATCGCCGCAGCACGACAAGCAAAGGGAAAGGGGTATGTGAAAATAGTAGATTTTAAGCCCTACAGCCCTTCCTACGGTGCGCCTGCGGCTTTTATCGCTACCCCAATCTTTAACGGCTCGGAATTTATTGGTATTTTGGCCCTCCAGTTTCCCGTTGACAAAATTAACAATGTGATGACGGGTAACAACAATTGGAAACAAAGTGGTCTGGGCGATTCAGGAGAAACTTATCTGGTTGGGCCGGATTATCTAATGCGCTCTGCATCTCGTTTCCAGATTGAAGACCCAGAAGGTCATGCAAAAATTCTAGCCTCGATCGGTACCGATCGAAAGACCATCAAGAAAATCAAAGAGTTCAATACTACAATCCTCCTGCAGCAAGTGCAAACAACAGGAGTGAAGGAAGCGTTGTTTGGGAAACAGGGCACGCAGGCGATCGACGATTATCGTCAGATTCCTGTTTTGAGTTCTTATGCTCCACTAGATATTGATGGATTGAGGTGGGTAATCTTGGCGGAGATGGATGTTTCGGAAGCCTACGCCTCTATTCACTCGTTTGAAAAAAACATTGTGATTGCGGCTACTTTAATCATCGTGCTAATCACGGTTGTTGCCATGTGGCTGACCGCAATTTTTGTCAAACCTATCAAGAAGTTAATCGCTAGCGCCCGCCTGGTGGGGGCTGGGGAATTTGACGCGGTGGTGAAATCGGGTTCAGAAGATGAATTTGGAGACTTAGCTAAATCATTTAACCAAACGATAGGCCGCCTTCGTGCCGAAACTCAACTAATTCAACAGAAAAATCGCGAAAATGAAGCATTAGTCTTAAGTATATTTAGTCCCGCAATAGCCAAACGCCTCAAACAGGGCGATCGAGCAATTGCCGATCAGATTTCTAATGTCTCGGTTTTGTTTTCCGACCTCCATCGATTTACTAAGCTTTCTCAAACCATGTCAGCTCCCGAAGTTGTCGATCTGCTTAATGAACTGGTAACAGCTTTCGATGAAATGACCGAAAAATACGGTTTGGAGAAGATTAAAACTATTGGTGACGGTTATATGGCTGTATGCGGCCTGAGTATGCCGCGTTTGGATCATGACAAACGCACGGTAGATTTTGCTTTGGAAATGCTGGCGTTTGTTCACCGATTTAATTATGAAAACGGCTTGGATCTAGACGTGGAAATCGGGATTAATTCCGGAGATGTGGTTGCAGGTGTCATTGGCAAAAATAAATTGCTCTACGACGTTTGGGGTGATACCGTAAATATTGCCAATAGCTTGAAGTCGGCTTGTCCCCCTGGCGCCATCTTTGTGTCTCAAGACATCTGCGATCGCCTGCACGACCTCTACGATTTTGAGCTGGTTGGTGAAATCCAAGAACCTGGTAAAGAAAAGCTAATCGCTTGGCAAATTAATAAAAGTTCTAAGCTGACTGTAAGTGTTCCTGAGGCATAAGTCTATGAGTAATTTAAGATTTTCCAACGACTGGCAGACCTGGGCGGTAATTGTCGGATTGGGATTCCCACTCCTGGTTGTTTTACTAGGAGAGGTTATTTATCATCTACAGAGGCGCGGTAAACCGTTTGCGACCACCCTGGTGGTTGTAAAAAACCTTGTTCTGCCCGTCTTAATGCTGATGATTTTTATCAGAAATGTCCTGAAACTAGACGTTAATGATAATTTTTCCAAGCTCGTTGCAACGCTGTTCTGGATATCTGTTATCTACGCCTTTCTCTCGCTGCTTAATGTGATTTTGTTTGAAGAAGCTGAGGCAAATACATGGCGGGCACGGATGCCCAAATTGCTGATCGATCTTTCTAAGTTTTTTTTGGTGCTTTTAGGAACTGCGATCGTGCTGGCGGCAGTGTGGGGTGCTGATTTGGCAGGTCTTGCTACGGGATTGGGCGTGAGTTCAATTGTGATCGGTTTGGCGCTTCAGGACACACTAGGGAGCGTCATGTCTGGCATGGCGCTGCTTCTGGAACGCCCCTTCAGTGTGGGTGATTGGTTGCGAATTGGAAATATCGAAGGTCAGGTAGTTGATATAAATTGGCGCTCTGTTCGGCTGCTAACTCCCCAGCGCCAGATGATTATTGTTCCTCATCAGTTCATTGGAAAAGGAATCATCCATAATTACAGCCAACCAGAACGCATTTATAACCAACGCCTCAATATTGGCTTTTCCTACGATAGCCCTCCTAACCTCGTGAAGCAGGTACTAATAAGTACAGCATTGGCTACACAAGGAGTATTAGCCGAACCCGAACCAATGATTAAAACCAAATCCTATGATGAGACTGCAATTATGTATGAGGTGGAGTTCTTTATCAAAAACTTTGAAGATGGGGACCAGATACTCGATCGATTTATGACGCGAATTTGGTACGCAGCGCAGCGAAACAACCTGACGCTATATCGCTATCGATACTCCTATGCTGTGGAAGCTGCTGATAAGGCAGATAGCGTTTCAAGTAAGTTAGCCCAAAACCTGCACTCAATTCCCGGATTTATGCCATTAGCTAGAGAACCAAAAAATTTGGATGACTTAGCTAAGGGAACTATTTTACAGAAGTTTGGTGCGGGAGAGAAAGTCATCCACCAGGGGGAGCTTGGTAATGCTTTGTACATTATCATTGCAGGTCAGGCTAAGGTAACTATTACAAACAAATTTGGCATGGAGTTAGAGGTAATGACTATCTTGCGTGGTGAGTTTTTTGGCGAGATGGCACTATTTAGTGGGGAACCGAGTCCGGTATCAATCGCCGCTGTTGACGATTTGCAAGTTCTTGTCATCTACTCCGATGCTGTAAATACGATGATTGAACGTCAACCAAGCTTGGGGCGCGAGATAGGTCAAATTATAGAATCGCGAAGCAAAGCCCTAAGTCGGGTTCAACAGGCAGATGTTTAGTTTAATGCTGAGGTTGATTGCCTGTGAGGATGATGAAAGCGCTCATAATGCAGAGATTTGATTTCAGTTTCAGTAATACCAATTTAATGGGTCGTTGCACCTATCTCGATCCCCCTCGCATCCCCCTGGTTGAAGGGGGACGAAAGAAAAGAATCTTGTCCCCCCCTCCCACCAGGGGGGTTAGGGGGGATCGGATTCGGGAGCAGCTTCATAAAAAATTGGTATAAATTCAATTCTTAGCATAACTATAAGCCCCAAAGTAGGCTGCTCAAAACTCCAAAGTATCGATCGCCCAATGCCACTTTTTCTCCTGGAGCCGATCGCAAATTTTAACTTTTTCCTTCGCCAAATATTGCTCAAATTGCGGTTTTTCAAGGCCGTTGCGCCACATGATCGCAGCATCTTCACCTGTGTCGGCGTAGTATCGCTTGCGCCTTCCAGCTTCCTGAAAGCCAAATTTGTGGTACAGAGACAGTGCGACTAAATTAGAGGCTCGCACTTCTAAAGTTGCCCTTTCTAACTGTCTGCGGTTTGCCGATTTTAGCAATGCCCAAAGCAGAGCTTGTCCCAAACCCTGACCTTGAAAGCGCGGATCGATCGCCAAAATGGTAATGTGAGCTTCTTCTAAAATTGCCCACAGACAACCCAAACCGATGAGGGTTGGTAGAAGTTGTAGGGGCGGTGGATGGTGCGTGCCCGCCACGTTTTGAGGGGTGAGAATATCAACAGGTTCGAGTTCGCTGTCGAATGTTTCTGCAACGCCAGCACCAGTGTCGGATACCCACAAACCCAGTAAATCGCTGTTAGGACTGTCTAACTCGCGCCTGTAGCCTTCGATCGTCCAAAGTCCGCCAAAACACAGGCGATCGAGCTCGACTGCACTGTTGAGGTGTTCGGCGTTGATATGTTTAATTTCTAGAAAAGGCACGGCGGTCAATTGTACACTAGGAAATAAAGTAGCGATTAAATTTTTTTTGCTATTGTCAAGTAATTAATCAGTCTCCAGACTTTAGTCTACAGCAGCGACTGTTCGCTGCTGACTGAGCAATGCTGACTGAGCAATGCTGACGCATGAAAATAACCAAGGAGAGTTATGGCGCCGATAGTATCAACTCAATCTATCACGGCGGAATCTGGACTCGATCGCCCGTCTGAGTATCCAGAATCCCTGAAAAGTCGATCGCCCAATCAAGAACTTTTACCGCTGACAGCCAATGTGAACGGCGATGTGCTGGAAATCGGAGGCTGCGAGGTGACAGCCTTGGTAGAGCAATTTGGCTCGCCACTGTACATTTTAGACGAAGAAACGCTGCGGGCGACTTGCGCCCAGTACCGGGATGCTTTCAAGCATTACTATCCGGGCGAAACTCAAGTGCTCTATGCTTCTAAGGCTTGGAGTTGTTTGGCGGTTTGCGCGATCGCAGCTTCGGCAGAGTTAGGCATCGATGTCGTATCTGCCGGCGAAATCCGCACTGCACTGCAAGCTGGCGTTAGCCCTGATAAAATCTACTTCCACGGTAACAACAAGTCCCGCGCGGAACTCGAGCTAGCTGTCGAAAGCGGCTGTGCGATCGTAGCCGACAACTGGCACGATTTAGAGACTCTCGCAGCCTTGGGAAGCAGCAAAACCGATCGATCGATACGAGTTATGGTGCGGTTTACTCCGGGAATTGAGTGTCACACCCACGACTACATTAAGACGGGTCAAATCGACAGTAAATTTGGCTTCGATCCCAATTCGCTCGATGACGTATTTAAGTTCATCAGCAAACAGCCCTGCTTATCTTGCGTCGGAGTCCACGCTCACATAGGTTCTCAGATTTTTGAACTGCAACCCCATGACGATTTAGCCGAAGTCATAGTTGAGACCTTGACAAAAGCGCAGAGTTATGGTTTGCCAGCGACAGAAATTAATATTGGCGGCGGGTTGGGCATTCGCTATACTGAAGCGGACGATCCTCCAAGCATTGAAGATTGGGCTCGGACAGTTTGCACCGCAGTGGTAGCAGCTTGCGATCGGCAGCAATTGAAGAAATTACCGAAATTGCTTTGCGAACCGGGTCGATCGCTCGTGGGTACAGCTTGCGTCACAGCTTATACGGTTGGCTCTAAAAAAGTCATTCCGGGAGTTAGGACGTATTTATCTGTAGATGGCGGAATGTCGGACAACCCGCGTCCCATAACCTATCAATCAGTTTATCAAGTCCTCGCAGCCGGCAAAATGTCTGCTGAGTTAACGGAAACAGTGACCATTGCAGGGAAACACTGCGAATCAGGCGATATTCTGATTAAAGAGGCCAAATTGCCGGAGTGTCAGGCCGGAGATATTCTCGCCGTTACGGCTACAGGAGCATACAATTACAGTATGTCTTCTAACTACAACCGAGTGCCCCGACCGGCAGCGGTTTTAGTGAAAGATGGGGAAGCTCACACGATTTTAGAGCGGGAAACTGACGAGGATTTGCTGAGGTTTGACCGCCTTCCTAAAAGACTCGGAACTTAAAAGAAAAGTAAGTAAAACATAAAAAGTAAAAAGTAAAAAGTAAGATGATTCATTGGGATTTCTTGATGATTGTTTTTGAACTTTTTACTTTTGGCTTGTTCAGTAACGCGATTGGAATAACAACTGTTCATGGTTCATGGGTTCGAGTGCATCACGGTTCGCGGTTCACAGGCGGTAGCGTTCGATGAACCATGAACAATCAACAATCTGGCTATGACTTTGGCCTCGTTCAGTCTTTATTGATTCAGGCGATCGATATTGGACTGGTATTTGCGCTTGCGTATTTGGTGCTCGTCATTGTCGGGGAGCGCCGGACGCTTTGGATGGTACGGGGATTTATTATTTTGATGCTGGCGGCGGCGGTGAGCAACTGGGCTGGATTGAGACTGTTGCACGTGGCGCTCAACAGCTTGGTGACGGGTTCTGCTGTGGCAATGGCGGTAATATTGCAGTCGGAGTTTCGCCGATTTCTGGAACAATTGGGTCGGGGGGAAATTATACAATTGTTTGGACGCGATCGCCGACCAACTCCCGAACCGGACAGCGTAATAGATGAAATTGTGGACGCAGTAAAAGAACTTTCGCAAAACCGCACGGGCGCTTTATTAATTGTAGAAACAGATTCTCCGATCGACGATCGGGATTTTTCAGTTCCGGGAGTGAAGCTAAATGCGGAAGTATCTAAGGAATTGTTGCAGACTATCTTTCAGCCGCAAACTTTGCTCCACGACGGAGCTGTGTTGATTCGAGCTTCGCGGATCGTTTCGGCTGGGGTAATTTTGCCTTTGTCCGATCGCAGCGCGTCGCGGCAGTTGGGAACCCGCCACCGGGCGGCGATGGGGATTACAGAAAGGGTGCAAGCTTGCGTGTGCGTCGTGGTGTCCGAGGAAACGGGTTCTATTTCTCTGGCGCAGATGGGCACATTAAATCGACCTTTGACTAGCAGCAAACTTAAGGAATTGCTGGAAGCCAAGTTGTTTCCGTCGGAGGGAGAAAGAGTTGTGACTCCTATTCCGATCGGCAATTTCGGACGGCAGATAGGATTGAAGGGAGTAACACTATTAAAGCGGATACTGCGCCGTTAGTCGGGAATTGGGAGAAACCATGAGTCAAGGAATTTGCTTGGAAAAGTTGCCTGCGGATCTACAACAAGAACTACTGCCTAAGCACATAGCAGTGATTATGGACGGAAACGGGCGCTGGGCTAAGAATCAGGGGTTGCCGCGGATTGCGGGACACCGGCGGGGGGCTAGCGCTCTCAAGGAACTGCTGCGCTGCTGCAAAGATTGGGGAATTCCAGCTTTAACAGCCTATGCTTTTTCGACGGAGAACTGGGGTCGGCCGGCCGGGGAGGTGGATTTTTTGATGAGTTTGTTTGAGGGGAAGCTGCGACAAGAATTGCGGGAGATGGTGGACGAGGACGTGCAAATTCAATTTATGGGGAATTTGCAGGCTTTGCCTAAGTCTTTGCAGGCGGAAATCGAGCGCTCTGTGACGGCTACTCAGCACAATCGGGGGATTTTGTTTCGGGTGGCGACGAATTACGGCGGCCGCCAGGAGATTGTACAGGCTTGTCGGGCGATCGCCACTCAGGTGCAAGAGGGCAAGTTGCAGCCGGAGGAGATTGATGAGGTTTTATTTAAACGCTATTTGTATACTGCTGATGTTTGCGATCCGGATTTGCTGATTCGGACGAGCGGGGAAATGCGGCTGAGCAATTTTCTGCTGTGGCAAATGGCTTATTCGGAAATTTACATTACTGAGACGCTGTGGCCGGATTTCGATCGATCGGAGTTTCACCGCGCTTTGTCTACTTATCAGCAGCGCAATCGCCGTTTTGGCAAAGTCTAACGATTTTAGATTTGGGATTTGGGATTTTAGATTAATTTTTCAGTTTCCAATTAAGGTGATTCTCAAGTGTATTCCTCAATCTAAAATCTAAAAACGATTTTAGATTGGTAATTGGGATTTTGGATTAATTTTTCAGTTTCCAATTAAGTTGATTCTCAAGTGTATTCCTGAATCTAAAATCTAAAATCGCCAATCTAAAATCAAATTAGGGGCCGGAGAAAACGGCATCTTCAATGTCGTGACGCGAGAGCGAGTATTTGAAAGCTCGCTGAATGTCTTGGCCGTCGGCTCCGGCGTCAATGTAGCGGACAGTGAGTTGGTCGATATCGAGGGAGAGTTCTGCTTTCCAGGTAGGTCGATCGATCTGCCAGCAGTGGAGTTCTCGCCGGTCTTGCTGGCAGCCGCGGCCCCTCAGCCACTGCTCGATTTCTGGCAGTGGATGGCTGTATAAAGGAGTGTCAGAGGAAGGAAGAGTCATGAGGAATTGGGAATTGGGAATTGGGAATTGGGAATTGGGAATTGGGAAAACTGTGGTTAATCTTGCAATTTAGAACTTTTAGTTGTCAATTGCCGCGAATTAGCCCGATCGCGATCGCCAGTACCAAGCATCCGACTAAAGTAGCCCCCATGATAAATAGAGCAAATATTTCGCCGGGGGACAGGGGGCGATCCGTGGGATCTAGGTAAGCCGAGTTAGAAGTTTTTTTACTCGATCCCGAAACCGGAGTGTTGAAGCCCGGGGGCGACTGAATCACGTTCAGGCGAGAATAGCCTATTTTGAGGTCGTAGGCGAGGCGACGTTCTGGGTTGCTGAGGGTGGCGTAGGCGTTATTGAGCTGCTGAAATTTGGCGGTAGCGACTGCGGGCGGCAAGTCGGTGGTATCGGGATGGTAGAGTTTGCTCAGTTCCCGGTACGATCGCCGAATTTCGATGGCTTGGGCTGAAGGATGCAGCCCTAACAAGCCGTAATAACTGGAACCCAAGGGGGTTTTTCCTGGTGTTTTCTGACTTTTGTTTTTTGCAGTTGCCTCGTTTCCTGCCACCGAAGCCCCTCTCTGCCGATTGTTAATAATATTTGATTATTTTAGCCCAGAGTTGAGTGTAGCGCCACTGTCTGTGCGATCGAGGGGTTGAGTGCGGGCGATCGGCTCTACCTCCTATCGATAGGTCGCTTTAAGCGTTTATTGTTTAAAGCCTCTCCTCTTTTCAACGCAAAACATTTAAGTTGTGCGGAGAGCCAAAAGATGCAGGCGAAGAATGCTACTAACAGAAACCCAAGAAATAAAGCTGCAGCAGCGGGCAAATGACCTTTTTGACTTGTGAGTTGCTGATAAATCAGGACTAATGGCGATCCTAATGCGCCAAATAGTCCAAGATAATATCCGTAGTCACCTATACGCCAAAGCAATCCCAAGAACCAACTTTGCTTGCGTAGTTTTTCATATTCAGGATAGTCCAGTGACATAAAAAATCGAATTTTCCTACCCCATTACTTTAAACTAGGAATCGCTTTCTCGCAGATTCCGTATATCCTCAAGGCTCAGCCCTGTGGTTTGGCTGATGGTTTCGTCATCTAGGCGTGAAAGTAGCTGTCGGGCGATTGCGATCGCCTTTTCTCGCTGTCCTTCCTCTCTTCCTGCTTCTCGTCCTTCCTGAAGAGCCTTAATAATCGCGCCCTGTTGGTCATAAATAAACTGTTCTCTTCTGTCCAAAGCTTCCAATTCTTCTCGGCTTAAACTGGCTTGATTGGCAATATTAAAAGCTTCATGTATTTCTGGTATGCTATCCATTGTTTCGGGAACTGATGTTAAACTTTTCGCATATTTCATGAAATAAATCCATTTGTCTGCTAAGGTTTCAAGTTCTTCCTGTCCTTTGGTAAACTTGGGCAACTCTACAAACACTAAATCCAGATCGTTTTCCGGATAAGTAAAGTTTTTCTTTACTTCTTTGTACACGAATCTAGAAAGGAATTCTTCGCTGTTAGCAAACATTTCAAAATCCGTAATTGTCAAAGCAATCACTGGCTTCAGCAATCGATATCCTTGTGCTGCTTCCAACTGAAAAGCATAAGTCTTAGCTGCATTGTACAAAACTCGCTTGCCAAAAGATTGGACGTTGAGCACTTGCATTTCAATGATTACTAAAGTTCCGTCGTTGAGTTGGGCTTTCACATCCAGATAACTATCTTTTAAGCCTTCAAGTTTGGGCGGCAGATTTGGGTTGATAATTTCTAAGTCTTGGATGGTGGGATTTCCTTCATAAATTAAGGCGTTGAGAAAGCTGATTAGGATGTCTGTGCTTTCTGAGGAACCAAAGATTTTTTTGAAGGCGTAATCTGTTTTTGGGTTGATAAATATCATGGTTGCAATATTTAAGTTTTTGGTTATTAGTTTGGTCAGCAAGCAACCGAATTCGATCGCACTTCAACCGCTTATTTTGTTTCCGACAAAGGCTTGACATCTTGTGGCAAATGTGCATTAGCCATTACTAAGGCTGGCTCCTCGATAATCTCTTCGTCTTCGGTGGGAAGTTCGCAAGAAATCAGTTCTGTAACAATGCGCTCTCCGAGAACATCTTCCCAATCCTGCAACTGTTCTCGGGCTTGGATCGGCGTATTGACAGCCACATCTACGCCCATTTGTTGGAGGTTGAGGCTGTGGGCTGCCGATCGGCGATTCACAAACTCCACCAGCCAAACACTCAATCCGACTGCGGCCATCAAAGGCAATACAATCCGGTAATCGCGGGTTAATTCAAACATCAACAGAATGGCTGTCAGCGGTGCTCTAGCGCTACCTGCGAGGACGGCGGCCATACCCACCATGGCGTAGGCGGCAGGGCCTGCAACGTGTTCCCCCAAAGCCGGCAGCATTTCCAAAAACAGGCCGTAAGCCGAACCCAGAGAAGCTCCTAAAAACATCGCCGGAGCGAATATGCCGCCGACTAAACCGCTGCCGAGGCTGATTGCTGTCACAGCGAGTTTGACGAATAGCAACAACAGCAGCAAAGACAAGGAAAATTTGACATCTTGGAGCATTGCTTGGACTGTTTCGTAGCCCACACCCAAAACTTGAGGCAATTGCAGGGCGACTAAACCGACGATCGCACCGCCGATGACGGGATGAAGCGGCCGGGGCAGTCGTCCCAGCCAAGCAAATCCTCGGGTTTTTCCTTGAAAACAGCGATCGGCCAATTGAATTGCTTCTGTATAAGCTAAGGACACACAGCTTGCCAAAAGTCCCAATCCCATGTATAGAGGCAGTTCTAGAGGACTGCGGACATCGTAGATTGGCAAAGCAAAGGCCGGCTGAGCTCCCAAACAAATTTGAGCGATCAGCGCCGAAACTACGGCGGAGAGCAAAACAACGCTGACTGAGGAAGTGGCAAAGGTGCTGCCGAGCACGACTTCTAAGGCAAAAAAGACTCCGGCGATGGGAGAGTTAAACCCGGCAGATAAGCCTGCTGCTGCTCCCGCGCCGAGGAGCAAGCGCTGCCTTTCTGGGGAAAGCTGCAAGACTTGAGCTAGCAGCATTCCGAAGTTGGCGCCGATTTCGACGCTGGGGGCTTCCGGGCCCAGGGAAGCGCCGGTGCCGAGGGATACTGAGGCGGCCACCATTTTGGTGATGGGTTTGAGCGGGGAGAGTTCTTGCAGCCCCCGCGTCGCGGCAATTAAGGATGACATATTCGGGCCAAAATCGCGAAACCGCCAGCGCATCAGCCCGATGATGACTCCGCCGAGGGTGGGTATGCACGCTAGCGTCCAAGATCCCGATCGAGCGATCGCCCCCATGAAGTCTTCCAGCATCACGCTGTGGATCAAGTGGATCAGGTAGTGAAAGGTGACGACGCCTGCGCCAGTAACTCCCCCGATGACTAGGGAGAGGATGAGCAGGAGGGTTTCTGGGCTCGGATGCAGGCGGTGGAACAGCGGGCTGAGGCGGGAGGAATGCGGAGTTTCTGCGGTTGGGCCCGGCGGCAGCAGATCCACAGGATGGGTGGCTTTCATTTAGCGGTTAATTCTTCTGTGAGAAGTTAGATAAATATTACATTTTATTTCTTATTTTCATTTTGAGTGATTTCAGGGGAATTGACAAGTTAATTAAGGCGTATTTTATGGCGGATTTTTGGGACTGGCGGCTGGGGTGGAATGACCGCTTCTGAGGGTGAGTGAATTTTAGGTGATAATTGTATGCTCAGTGACATTCAAACTCCAATAAACTGAGTGATAATCTTAATTAACTATATCTACAGTGTTAGAGGTTCGGGCGATCGCACAATCGCGTCAGTGAGCTTGCACTATGGTAAAAATCCGTGGAACTAAACACTCCGATTTGAGATATTAGATCAAACAAAAAATCTCAAATCGAAAGTTTGTAGTGAGGACTTCAGTCCTCTCCCCTGAGGACTGAAGTCCTCACTACAAACCTGTTTTATTGCGGTTATTCGATCGCGCATCATATCAAATCGGTTGTTGCGCGGCCGGGATTCTGGGTCGGGATTTGGCGATCGACATTAGCGGATCGCCTATGGTGGCGACTTTCCACGGAGGCGATTCTAGCTGGCGGGCTGCGATTAAAAAGGGTGCACCTCGTTTTAGGCGATCGACCATAATTTTAGGTGGAATAAACGCCGATAACAAAGGTTCGTTGACACTTCCCACATAGGCGTAAGCACCATTTTCTAGCCACCGGCCAGCAACGGTACTTGCATCATCGGGATCTGCTGCTGACCAACTGTGAATCATGTGGATTGCTGCGGGAAATTGCAGTTTTGGTATATCCTCAACTGAGGCATCGCCGTCGCCGACTTGAAATGATTTGGGATAGCCTTTGGAATTCATTAATATTAAGTCAAACGTCCACGGTTTTGATGCTAAACTCCGCCACTGTTGGAGCGTCGATTCTGGTTTTTGCACTAATTCGACATTCAAACCTATGGTTTTTAGTCCGCTAGCTGCTGACTCCATTTCATATTTTCCCCAATTTCCTTCTTTTGGGTAACTGTCATACAGCATAACTGTTTCGCTGTCGAGAAATATGGCGCACATGGCTTGATAGATCGATCGCACTTGGGAACCGTAAATCCAGCCAGCGGCGGCCCAGCGTTCGCCGTTGGGGTGCCGTCCCAAACCGTCAGTCACAGCTAATTGTTCGTCTTGCTTTTGCGGTGATTGATATTTTACTGCTAGTTGGCGTACAATGGTGATTGTGTCGATCGCGTCTCCGAGTTGAGAGTAAAAATATCCGGTAGATTCGACAGCCTTTGTAACTGCTGTTTGCAGATTTTTCCACTGTGCGGTATTAAGGTTATCGTTGGGTTTTCCGAAGTTGCCTTCGAGAAATACTAAAGGTTCCCCGCGGGCCGCTGCTAAGGCAACTGCTGCTGAGCGTGCGGGGTCATTTTCTGATGTGATGACTGCTCCTGGCGGTTCCCAGCCGAGTTCCCTCCATTTTGCTTTTAAGGTTTCACGATTCGTGGCATTCCAGGCTGCTGCTGTTGCCTTCAGCATTAATTGTTGGAGTTTTTGATTTTTGGGGAGTTCCTGTTTGATGCTTGGTAAACGGACGATTTCTTCGGGTTGGAAGCGCTGCAAAAACATCGGTGCATATTTTTGATCTTCGATGAGAATGGGCCAGTGTCCTTTGAGGTTCCACTTTTGGATTGCTGCTAAGAATGTGGCTTCGTCGGGGACTAAAACAATGCGGTTGACTGTTGGGATGTTTTCGCGGATCAGGCCGACTCGCAGGCCTGTTTGCACTGGCCAGGGTTCTTGTTTGGCTGATGGGGGGAGTTGAAAGGGTTTTTTGAGAAGGCGATCGCACCCGACAGCGATTATTGCTAAGCTGAGTATAATGGCGATCGCTAGCAATTTAATTTTTAACTGTTTTTTCATCATGGAACGGGGAAAGCAGCAAAATATTAATTGTAAATACTATAAATTCTGGGTATATTTTTATACAAAAACCGGATCTGCGAGGCATGAAACGAAGAAAGATGGTAAGTGCGATCGGGATGGCGGCTTTTTGGGCGATCGGCTTAGCAACTACAGGTTTAATAATTTTCGCAGCCAACAGTTCGTCAGTCAAGCATCAAATCCGACAATTGCTTGTTACCAGAGAATGCCGGGGGTGCAATCTTTCTGGGGCTAATTTGGGCGCTGTTTTTCTCGAAGGGGTAAATTTAGAAAAAGCCAACCTCAAAGATGCCAATTTGTGGAGTGCAAATTTGGTAAATGCTAACTTGAAACAGGCAAATTTGGCTGGTGTTTACCTGATAAGCAGCAATTTGGTAGGGGCGAATTTGGAGAAAAGCAATTTAGAAAATGCGTTTTTAGAAGATGCTTATTTGGGAGGGAGTAATTTGAAAAATTCTAATTTAACAGGTGCTTTTATGAAAGGTGTTTTTCTGGTTAATGCTGAGTTGGAGGGGGCGAATTTGGAGGGGGCGAATCTGTGGATGGCTAATCTGGAAGGTGCTAATTTGAAGGGTGCTAATTTGAGGAATGCTTTGCTGTTGGATACAAATTTGACCGGGGCGAATTTAAAGGGTGCGGTGATGCCTGATGGTACGCGGCATGAATGAAAGTCATTAGTCATCAGTCATTGGTCATTAGTCATCAGTCATTAATCAGAGGAGAGGGCGATCGCACCTGCAACCTTCATTTCCCGTTATTTGGTGAGGAGATGAAGGCGTGAGGTGCGATCGGCATCTTAAAAGATTTTACAGTTTTACTGCCCGCGTCCTGGTTTGCAATCTACGAAACCTAATGCCTCTGTGTCGAGAAAACTGGCGATTGCCATCTCAATAACTGCTTCGATCGGGTATTCAATTTCAGCAGCACGAGCAATTAGAGCGGCTTGAATTCGATCGGGCAAGCGTCCTAAAATGATTTCGGCATCAGCGAGGGAAAGTTGTTCCTGAAGTTTGGCTTTGCATGGCATTCACCAATTACAATTTAATATAGCTTGGCTATCGCACCCCTCAACCTATCTTTCAGTCATTAATCACTACTGGGTCTAGAAACCAGTCGATTGCCAGAATCATTTCTGGGATTTGAAAGAGGAGTTACTTGAGTGCGGGTAAGAAAGGATAGCAATGCAGCAGTGAAAGCATATAAAGTTGCTAACTGACTCTCCTGCAACTGAAGAACACCGAAAGCCACTAGCACGGGAAAAAGTGCTTGAATAAGTCCCTGAAATAAAACTGGCTCTTGCCTAATCTGCTTGAATAACCACATAACACAGCCTCATATTTTAGATTCAACTCGAACAGAAAACTCTGAAGTACATCTCAACCGAAAGCTAAAGCAGTCGAACTTATAATTTTGTCGCAGATGCGGTACAATACTTTTCTTAGTCAGGTTATACCGCACATCTGCGGTTGAACTCTGAATAGTCTGAACAAGTTTTGCTTTGACTTAACTCAAAGAATAAATCACCCCGATCGCCCTGTCGGTGAGAAAAAGTGACAAGCTTTTGTAAAGCTTTGTAAGATCGCACTCGACGACGCCTTTCGCAGCTCGTCATCAAGGCAATAAAGTCAGCTAGCCTTCAGTTTTTGCTGCATCACTTCTTAATAAATAAAACTGAGATTCAATAGCCTTCAATTCTTCTGTACCTTCTACATACTTAACATCAGTCAACAAATTATTAGCTTGCGCTTGAAGAATACGATAGGCTCCAGCTCTTTGTTTAACTGGAAATGCGTTTCCAATTGATTGAATAGCAACGATAGCTCCGCCTAGAATGCCAGTAGCTATCTTTTTGTCTTGCTCGTCTATTCGATCCCAGGTAGATAACAGGGTAATTACTAAAGTAAGAACGATCGTGGAAATTGTTAAACCTCCATCCCAGTTCCGATTGATTCGTCTGAGCCTAGTCATTTCTTGAGTTAATTCCTTAACTTCATTCTCTAAATCTTTCCTTTTGTCCTCAAGTGAATATCGAGTTGATTCTTTAACTTCATCCTTGAAATTGTTTGTTTTTTCTGGAATTAAAGATTGAGGTTGCATTTTTTATTGTCCTCTCATATTTAAATTTGCACCAATTTGAAGTAGATACACCTTATGCTGAAAACAGTCAGTACAACAGATTTTACAAGCACGTCGTCCGGCTGCTTTAATCATCCATATAACTCAACTTTACTTATTCTTTTTCGTGTTCAGAAGAATTTGCTTGAGTCTCAAGGCTAGAAGAATGTGCCATTTGATTAACCTCCTAAATGTTTAAAAATACCTACAGTCCCCAGTCCACAACTAGGAGGCGTGGATCGTACTGGCGGAGCAATTTCACCAGTTTTTTCAAATCATCAATTGTAGTAGGACACACGCATCCTATACTGCCTGGACTGGTACGACTTTGAATCCAGTTCCAATCCCCATGAAAGCCGAATGCATCTCGACAACCAATGCCCTCTCGATCGCAGCTTCTATGACGCTCTTGCGGTTTAACAAGAGCTACGTATACAGGTCCGAGTCCGTCCCCATTTATCGGGTGTGAGGCATTGTAATTATCTTTGCCACCAGCCCAGTCGATATCTGAGATGTAGTAATTATCTTGTGGGATAGGTGCCCCATTATTTGGTTGACTTTCAGGATCGTCCCACATTAAAAATCTTTGATCGCTTGGTGCACCAGAAACAACATTTAATGAATCAACTACTACATTCCCTTGGGGATTTACGAAATCGAGTTTGCACCATTCAAGCCCTTGGTAGGCATCTCCTCCTGTACGTGTGAGACGGCAGTATACACCTCCATCTATTCCAGATGAATTGACAGATATGTCTCCACGGGCGCGCTTGAGAGCATTCTCTATAGCCCGTCGCGTCTCTGGACCTACCTTACCATCAACTCGGCTAATAGCTTCGCGGGTTTGAAAAAGCTTAACTGCGCTATCAGTAATCTCAGTAAATTCGTTAGTCTGAGAACCTAAACGAAGAAATTTGAGTCCTGCTAAAGCGCAATTAAGTATGTAACAGTCTTCTCCAATATGTCGTTTCTGAAGGGTACGAGTGAACGGTAATGGTACGGGAGCAGGTTTATAGGGAAAATCTCCCTTCGGCGGTTGAACCAAATCTTTAGGCTTTGTGACAAAGCCTATTGCTGGATCTAGATCTGAAAAACCATCGCGCCGAAATAAAGCTTCTTCATCGTTTCGACGATCGATCAATCCCGGCAGTGGTCTTCTTGTGCCGTTATCTTCACCATGTACCCAACGATCGAATTCCCTTGCTGCTCCTTGATAATTGCCTTTGTTTAATTCTCGCAACAGAGTTGACTCGCCGAATGCGCCAATGCCGATGTTATAAGTGAAGCAAACCAAGGCATCAAACATACACTGTTTGAGTTGAACTTTGCATAAGCGCTCAACATCTTCTGCTTTTTCCCCAACCTCAATCTGTAACCATCGATCTGCTTTTTGTCTGGTGATAATATCACCCTCTACAATCGGTCTGTTGAGATCCAAATGCTCAATGGAGCCATAACCAATTGTCCAAATATTAACAGGATCTAGGTATGCTTTAATCCGTCCATCAGGAAGCTTTTTATGGAGTCCTTCCCACTTTTTGATTAGTTCAAAGCATTCGTTAGAAGGTTTCATATTTCTCCTTTAGTGTCAAAATATTGACTGTGGTTTAAATTTCAACAGTCCGAGCAACTCTTGGTCGGACTTAATTCAAAGAATAAGCCACCCCGATCGCCCTGGCGGTGAGAAAAAGTGACAAGCTTTTGTAAACTTACGTAAATTCACTCGATCGATTTGAGATTTGACCTCATCCCAAATCCGGGTTCAATACCCCTCTTATTTCTCAGTCCGCGCAGGCGGACTTTGTTTGTATAGACGCGGTTTCAACCGCCGAATATAAAATGGACTACCTTGCGGTTAATTCAGTAAATTTGTTTTCTATCCTGAAAAAGAACCCCCACTCAGAATATTCGGTGAATATAGTAAATAGTTCAAAATAACAAACTATGACAGCACAAGAGGCGATCGCCCTAATCGACATTTTGTTACAATCCGCAAACAAAAAGCAAAAACTCAATGACATTCAATCCCTCGTCTTTCTGGAAACTTGGGAAGGACATTCTTATCAAGAGATAGCCGATCGCTTACTGTACGAACACGATTATATTAAACAAGTCGGTTCGCATTTGTGGCGAACTCTCTCTAAAATTATTGGTGAAAAAGTCTCAAAACAAAATCTTCAAGCTGTCTTGCGCCGCTACCAGCACAGCAGCGCACCAGATAACTGCATCCAAGATTGGGGAGAAGCGATCGATATTTCCCACTTTTACAACCGCCAACAGGAACTGGAAACTTTAGAAACTTGGATTAGCAGCAATTCTACCCGCGCGATCGGTATTTTTGGAATTGGCGGTATCGGCAAAACTTCTCTGTCTGTCAAACTCGCCCAGCAAATTCAATCTCAATTTGAATTCGCGATCTGGCGCAGTTTGCAGCAAGCACCAACCTTAGATGTAATTCTCAGCAATATTTTACCAATTTTAACTAATTCAGCCACCAAAAATAACTCTATTCACGCTCTCATAGAACAGTTGCGGCAAAAACGCTGTTTGTTAATTTTTGACAATCTGGAGTCGATTTTGCAAGGGGGAAATCGCGGCGGACAATATCAACAAGGTTATGAAGATTACGGACTGTTATTTGGGCGCATGGCTGACGAACCACACCAAAGTTGTCTGATTTTAACAGGACGAGAACAACCGGGCGGGTTTGCTGTGCGATCGGGCGAAAATTTGCCGGTGCGATCGCTCAAACTCTGCGGCCTTTCACCGCCTGTATGCCAGCAAATCCTGGCGGCTAAAGGATTAAAGGCAACACTACTACAAAGTAGAGATATTGTCAACTACTTTGGCGGTAATCCGCTGGCGATCAAAATTGCAGCCACCACGATTAAAAATATTTTTGGCGGTGATATTCAGGCATTTTTAGCGCAAGGAAATACTGTTTTTAGCGATTTGTGGGATTTGCTCGATCGCCAGTTCGATCGCCTGTCTCCCCTGCAACAACAAATCATGTACTGGTTGGCTATTCATCAAGAAGCAGCGACTCCTGAGAAGTTAAAAGCTGAAATTTTGCCCAAAGTTTCTGGACGCGAACTGATGGAAGCGTTAGAGGCGCTGGCCGGGCGATCGCTTATCGAAAATCGGCGATCGCTCAATCAGGGTGCATCAACAAGTTTAACGTTACAGCCTGCGATCGTTGAGTATATCATAGAACGCTTGATTCAAACCGGAATCTAAAACTATTAATAAATTCCTGGAATTAGTTTTTTTACTCGCTGGCGGTATTCTGAATAGTCGGGATATTTTTGGGTTAACCAGGTTTCTTCGCGATTGGCTTTGATGTCAAAAAATATCAATAAAACTGCGGTGGCTATTAAGTGCGATAAGCTGAATTGAAAAATTGTCCAGGCGAGGGCTGCAAAGATTCCGCCGCTATACAGAGGATGCCGCACTATTCCATAAACTCCTGTTTGGACTAATTCTCCGCCTGCTTTGGGATAGGGTAAAGGTGTGAGGTTTTTCCCTAAATTTATTAGTCCTTTGACTATCAAAATTAATCCGCTTAAGCTGAGGATACTTGCGATAGTCCAGCTAAAATAAAGTAGTTGAGTTGATTCGATTTTGAATCCTGGAAGTTGATAAACTGGCAAGATTGTAAATGCTGCAAACAATCCTACTTGCAGCAATACTAAATATTCGCCGTGGCTGTTGTTACGCAAGCCTTCGCGGGTGAAACCCCAGTCAGTTAATAGTTTCATAGTAATTGGTAATGAGTTTGTAGTAGGGTGCGCACTGCGCACCTTACGCGTAGTAATTGGGCGCATCTGGTACTGGTAATGAGTTTGTAGTAGGGTGCGCAGTGCGCATCTGGTACTGGTAATGAGTTTGTAGTAGGGTGCGCACTGCGCACCTTACGCGTAGTAATTGGGCGCATCTGGTACATTATTTGTGGTTGCGCGATTGCGTTTAAAGAGCGCCCAAGCGCAACTACGTACCTTGGAAAGAGCGCTCAAGCGCAACTACGTACCTTGGAAAGAGCGCCCAAGCGCAACTACGTACCTTGGAAAGAGCGCCCAAGCGCAACTACGTACCTTGGAAAGAGCGCCCAAGCGCAACTACGTACCTATTAGAAATTTAGTCTCGCCAGGGACGTGTCATTAATTCTAATTGGTTGACTTCATCTTGGCTTAAAGTCCAGCCTAGGGCGCCTGCATTTTCTTCGGCTTGTTTTGCGGTTTTGGCGCCGGGAATTGGGATGACTCCGTTTTGGGCTATCAACCAGTTTAGGGCAACTTGGGCGGGGGTACGATCGCGCTTTCTGCCCATTTTCCGCAAGGTAGACATGACTAATTCGATTTTTTCGATGCCGGCTTTGCTGAAGCGGGAGTCCATTTTGCGGGCTCCTGTAGGTTGTTCTTGGGCGGTATATTTGCCCGTGAGCAATCCTTGGGCTAAGGGGCTGTATGCTAAAATTGTTACTCCCAATTCCGAGGCTGCACGTACAATTCCTTGTTTTTCTACTTGCCGCGACAGCAAGGAGTAGCGGACTTGATTTGTTGCTAGGGGAACTCCTCTTGCTGCTAGTATTTTGTGGGCTTCGCGCATCTGTTCTGCTGAATAGTTGCTGACTCCTACTGCTTGGATTCTGCCTTGTTTGACTTCATCTGCTAAGGCGTTCATCAAGGTTTCTTGACTCAGTAAAAAAGTGAATGGCCAGTGCACTTGGTAGAGGGCTATTTGTTCTACTTGCAAGCGTTTTAAGCTGGCACTTAAGGCTTCGGAAACTGATTTTCCGGTAATCCGCCAAGGTACGGGGCCGAATTTGGTGGCTATTTGCACGGGTTGGCTGGTTTTTTTGATAAACTGTCCCAGCAATTCTTCTGACAAGCCGTTACCGTAGACTTCGGCTGTGTCGAAAAAGTTGACTCCGGCGTCTAGGGATGTTTTGAATGCTGCTTCTACTTCGGCGGCGCCGTAGTTGCTGCCGTAGTTCCAAAATAGTTTGTCGCCCCACGCCCAAGTTCCGACGCACAGGGGAATGACGGCTGGGCCATTTTGTCCTAAGGTAATGGTTGTCACGGTTGGTAAATCCACAATTCTTTATTGTCTATTATTTTTATATAAATAATCGCGATCCTCTTCGAGGGCTTCGCTAACGAGCTTCTAGCCGGAGGAATAATGGTGGCCCGTTGCGATATCTCAGTTACGATGAATGAGTCGTGCTGTGTTTATTTGAATAGTTATGCCGATCGACCGTTTGCCAGATTCTACACTAACAGATTCCGCGACTGCTGCTATCAAAAGAGTCAACCTGCTGACTATGTTCCGCCTGGGCTTGTTTCAGATGGGGCTGGGCATGATGTCGATTTTGACCCTGGGAGTGCTCAATCGCGTGATGATTAAGGAGTTGGCGATTCCGGCTACTGTGGTGGCGGGTACCCTGGCGATGCACCAGTTTGTGGCGCCGGCGAGGGTGTGGTTCGGGCAAATGTCTGATGCTAAGCCTTTGTTCGGGCATCACCGCACGGGTTACGTGTGGCTGGGAGGGCTGTTGTTTGTAATTTCGGCTTTTTTGGCGGTGCAGGTGATGTGGCGCTTGGGCGCTAGTTTGGAGGCTGTGGGGTGGACGACTCCGACTTACGGCTGGGTGGGTTTGCTGGGTTTGGTTTTTGCAGTTTACGGTATCGCGATTTGTTCGAGTTCGACTCCTTTTGCTGCTTTGTTGGTGGATGTTTCGGATGAGGAAGATCGATCGAAGTTGGTAGGTGTTGTGTGGTCGATGCTGATGGTTGGTATTATTATCGGGGCGATTGTCAGCAGCGGTTTGCTGAAGCAGATTGATGGGGATGTACCGCGGGAAGTATTGCAGGCTTCGATTAACGGTTTGTTTGTGAAGGTGCCGGCGGTGGTTTTGCTGTTGGTGGGGATTGCAACTTTTGGGGTTGAAAAAAAGTATTCGCGGTACAAATCGCGATCGATCGCAGTTAATCGAGAAGATAAAATTACTTTGGGAAGCGCGCTGCGGATTTTGACTGCTAGTCGCCAAACCGGTTTGTTTTTTACTTTCCTGCTGGTGATGACAATTTGTTTGTTTATGCAGGATGCAGTTTTGGAACCCTACGGCGGGGAAATTTTTAAGATGCCGATTTCGGAAAGTACGCAGTTGAATGCTATTTACGGTACTGGTGTGCTCATCGGTTTGAGCGCAACTGGTTTTTTAATTGTGCCGCGAATTGGCAAGCAAAATACGATTAGATTGGGTTGTTTGTCAGTGGCTGCTTGTTTTGGCTTGATTATTTTATCGGGATTTACTGGTAATCCCATTGTGTTTAAGTCGGCTTTAATGTGTTTCGGGTTAGCTTCGGGAATTACGACGACGGGCGCGCTGAGTTTGATGTTGGATTTGACTGCTGCGGAAACTGCGGGGACTTTTATTGGCGCTTGGGGTTTGTCCCAAGCGATGGCGCGGGGTTTTGCTACGGTTAGTGGCGGTGCTATTTTGGATTTTGGCAGGACTTTGTTTGGGGTACCGATGTTGGCTTACGGGTTAGTTTTTGCAGTGCCGGCGGCGGGTATGATTTTCGCTGTGTATCTGTTGAGTCGGGTAGATGTTGCCGAGTTTCAGGATAATGCTAAAAGTGCGATCGCAACTATCCTTGAAAACGAACTAGACTAAGGTTGGTAGTGAGGACTTCAGTCCGCAGGTTGGTAGTGAGGACTTCAGTCCGCAGGTTGGTAGTGAGGACTTCAGTCCGCAGGTTCGTAGTGAGGACTTCAGTCCGCATTATCTCGGAAAAAAACTCACGTTCGTAGTGAGGACTTCAGTCCGCATGATATCGTGGAGAAAGGACTAAAGTCCTTACTACGAACAAAATACAAATGCAAGATTTTTGGAATGATATTTTAAGTTTTTCTCAGACTACTGTCAAGACAATCGGACAGCAGTTTTTGAAAGATTTCGGTTCTGCACAAGCGGATGAGAAAGATGATGGCAGTTTAGTAACGAAGTCTGACAATTGGGCGGATGCAGAGATTAGAAATGCGATCGCACTTGCATTTCCCAGTCACGGAATTTTGAGCGAGGAAGGAGAGCACGTTTTCCCCGATACCGAATGGTGTTGGGTTGTCGATCCTTTGGATGCTACGACTAATTTTGCTCGCGGAATTCCGATTTGGGGGATTTCCTTAGGTCTATTGTATCGCGGAACTCCGGTTTTTGGCTGCGTGCATTTGCCACCTCTGAATCAAACTTTCCACGGTTTTTATGCAGATAATTTGGCAGGCGATAACGTATTGACAAATATGCCTCAAGGTGCGTTTTTGAACGATCGCCCGATTCGGCCGAGTGCTGATAAATTGAGCGGAAATCATATATTTAATTTGTGTTCCCGGAGTGTGGGAATTGGGGCTCATCTTCCGAGTAAAATTCGGATGTTGGGGATGGCTAGTTACAATTTTTTGATGGTGGCTTCGGGTGTGGCGATGGGAGGAGTAGAAGCGACTCCGAAAATTTGGGATATTGCCGGGAGTTGGGTAATTGTGAAGGCTGCGGGTGCGGTGTGGCTGCCGCTGGAATCTCAGGCGATTTTTCCGCTGGAAGTGGGGAAGAATTACGGGAGGGTTTCTTTTCCGACTTTGGTGATGAACCGGCAGGAGTTGGTGTCGGTGTTTTTGCCGTTTGTTGAAGCTTGGAAGAAGAAGAAAATGGGCTGATATTAATGCCGCCTCGAACCCCATAGGTTAGTAGTGAGGACTTTAGTCCGCAATTGGTTTGTAGTGAGGACTTTAGTCCGCAAGAAAGAAGGACTGAAGTCCTGACTACGAACCTATTACGAACCTATTACGAACCTATTACGAACCTATTTTATCGTAGTGGAGCGATCGCACAAATTGTACAATTATTAAATAAAACTGCATGGCAGGTGTGACGGAGGAGTCTCCCACGCCTGCCATACTGTTTGTAACAAGTATAACCGACCGATGACCGATGGTTAAATTATGCTTGCTCTGGTCTATGTATGCCAATGTGCGATCGGGTGGTTTTCTTTTAGGTCGATCGGGTGATGCGGTACTGGTACAATTAGTGGTATAGTTTTTACCCGCTATTATCTCTATCAAATAAAATTTCAGTAGGCGATCGGGCTAATCAGCATAGCACAATTCTCGCATCCGAGCTGCTGACAGCGGCAGTCCCAATTCTATCAGCGTTGCCAAATACTCATCCGGCGTTTTTGGCGGATTCTTGAGCCTGATTCTTTGTTTTTCTGCTGCTTTACATACACCTTGCCAGTTTAAGTTGAGCAAGCGCATAATAAATTCATCTGGATGCAGCGGCTGAATGTTATATTGTGCAAGATTATCAGCAGGAAAATCTCTGAGATTGAAAGTAACGATAAAATCCGCGCGAGAATGAATTGCTGCTGCTAGAACATGGCGATCGCCCGGATCGGGAAGTTCCAACTCTGGTATAATTGGCTCATACCCTTGCACCAAGCAATTTTCAACATTTTCATTCATCAAGTTTTTGGTTCTTGCAAGCTGTTCTGGCGCGATATCCGAACGGTTGAGAATTACATTTCTCGTCCACTCGCTGTGAATTTCTTCTGTCCAACGGGCATCAACTATTTTGCTAGCTGCTAACTGGACGAAGAAGTCCCGCAGCGGTGCAGAATATAAAATGTTAGCATCATACACAGCAGTGAAAATAGCCATCAATCGTACAAACCTAGTGCTTCTGATTCAGCTACAAGCTCATCCATCCCTTTCATACTTTTTTCGTAACTCTGCTTTTTATATTTCATGACATCTTCGTAACGTATCCGACGGCAGCTTTGTACCATTTTGTAAGGAATTTTGCCATCATCTAGTAACTGCCACACATACTCGCGGGACACATTCAGCAAACCCTCAACCTGCCAGATATCGAGTTCTTTAGTAATGGGAGTCAGCTTGACAGTATTGCCGCTACTTGTCTGTTGCAAAATCGCTAACAGCAGCGGCAACGCTGCGGCAGGTATCTCAATTGTCTTTCCCTCTTTTTCGTTTAAGATCAATTTGAGGGATTCGTCAGACGGATGATTTTCTAAGTGCGATGCTAAAGCGCGGCTGCTGGTTTTGGCAACCGCTGCTTCTGCGGCTGTCGGTAAAACAGGTGCTGAATTTGGATCTCCGGTGAATGTCATGTTAATTTGGGGGTGAGGATAACAGGCAATCAATTATGATTGTAGCAATTTGAGAATGCGATCGCCAAAATCGAGCAAGGAGGTTAACCTGTGGCATACAGCGATTTTACAACTTTAGCGAAAGTTATAGAATCTTTTAATTTAACCGTAGAAGAACCTTTAGATTTGTTTGGTGATATCCCGGAGGTACAGCCAAGTTCCTATTTGCAAACTACTTTAACTGAAAACCTGTCTTTAGCTACGGCAATTAATACCGAAAAGGCTCGCGCTGAGTTAATTATTGCTCCAATATTATTGGAAGTCAGGCGGCAATTTAATTTTCAAGTTGGTTTTTTCTCTGGTTCAGAATTCAATGTAGATGTAGAAGCAGGTTTGAACGGGTATTGCGATTATATTCTCACTGCATCAAAGGATTCCTATGAAATTCGCGCCCCCGTAATTACTCTCACAGAGGCTAAGAATGAAAGTATTAAATCCGGTTTGGGCCAGTGTATTGCAGAAATGGTAGCTGCCCAATTATTTAATCAGCGCAGCGGAGAGCAAATTGAAAGCATTTATGGGGCTGTGACTGCGGGTACTGATTGGAAGTTTCTTAAATTGAGTGACCGCACAATTTTCATTGACAAGCGAGACTTTTTTGTTAATGAAATTAGTCGGATATTGGGCATTTAAACAATGCCCTTTCAAGGCTTTTATTCTATGGATCGCACTTGATGCAGCCAGCCACATAATAAATACCATAATTGGGACACAACAATGTGGTGTCCCTACTGCAAAATGAATTTATCGCCTCGTGCGATTAATTTCGACAGCACAATATATCGGAAATGAACCAGATGAGTTGTTCGATTTGTGAGGAGCGGAAATACAGTTAGAGATACGCAAAGATAGAAAACATCAAAAACCCTTAAAAAACTCTATTTTTCGGATCGGAGGTAAAATCGGATATAGAAAAATGGAATACATCGGGGGCGTCGCAATATCGAGAGGGCATGGGA
Source organism: Microcoleus sp. PH2017_12_PCY_D_A (assembly GCF_020738565.1). Lineage (NCBI taxonomy): Bacteria > Bacillati > Cyanobacteriota > Cyanophyceae > Oscillatoriales > Microcoleaceae > Microcoleus > Microcoleus sp. PH2017_12_PCY_D_A. The sequence continues at coordinate 87,228 of NZ_JAEQCI010000040.1, forward strand.
AATTACAACAGCACACCGATGAAATCGAGTCAAGTTTTACAAAAATACAAAGAAGGCAGGCGAGATTTTAAGCGCGTGAGCCTGCGGGGACAGTCGTTTGTCCAGCAAGATTTGTCGGGAGCGGACTTCAGCCAGGCCGATATCCGAGGAGCGAACTTCAGCCACGCCACTCTGACGGGGACGAACTTCGCGGGAGCTACGGCGGGACTACAACGGCGCTGGGTGGCGCTACAGTGGCTGCTAGCATTGCTGATGTTGGGTTTGTCAGGAATACTGGCGTTCTTTCCAGGGTTGTTGGCAGCGGCTACGATCGAGTCTGTTCAGAGCCTGCCACAAAAACTGGTAGTAGAAATTGTTCTAGCGATATTCCTAATTACTATATTTGTTGCGATTGTCCGTCAGGGATTTACCATTCAGGCAGTTATTTCTATCTCCGTCGCCGTTGCTGTCGCATTCGTCATCGCCGTCGCCGTCTTCGTCGCTGGAGTCATAACCCTCGTCGCCGGAGCCGTCACCGGAGTCTTCGTCGGAGCCGTCGCCGAAGTCTTCACCGGAGTCGTCATCGGAGTCTTCGTCGGAGCCATCGTCGCATCCATCACCGTCGCCATCGCCGCAGCCGTCGTCGTCGCCGTCGCCATCGCCGTCACCGTCGCCGTCGCCGTCGTCGGAGGCGGAGCCGTCGTCGTTGTCATCGCCGTCGTCGTCTTCGTCGATGGAGGCGGAGCCCTCGTCATCGTCATCGCCGCAGCCGTGATCCTTCTCAGCCTCTACGTGGCATCGCGAGCCATGAAAGGGGACGAAAAATTTGCCATTGTGGGCCTGTTTGCCATCGCCTTTGGTTCCCTCGGCGGCACTTGCTTCTACTCCGCTACCCTCACTGATGCTAACTTCACCGCTGCTACACTCAAAAACTGTAACTTCCGCGATGCCACTCTCACCCGCACTTGCTGGAAACATACTAAAAAACTCGATCGCGCTCGTCACGGCAACACCCTCCTGGCACAATCTGCGGTGCGCGAACTCCTCGTCACCAGTAATGGCTACCAGAAATCCTACGAAGGAGCAAACCTCAACGGTGCAAACTTAACGGGAGCCAACCTAGAAGGCGCGAACCTCAAACGCGCCGACTTAAGCCAAGCAACATTACACGGAGCCAACCTAAAAAATGCCAACCTCACTGAAACCCTCGCCATCGGTACGGATTTTACCGCCGCCTACCTGACAGGTGCGTGCCTGGAAGCCTGGAATATCGACAGCAACCCACAACTAGCGGGTGTCGATTGTCAGTACGTCTTTTTCCTAGAAACAGAAAATGATAAAGGCAGCCGCGAACGTCTTCCCCACGACCCCGATCGGGTTTTCCAGCCGGGTGATTTTGAAAAGCTCTACACAGAGATGATGAATGTGGTGCAGATTCTATTGCGGCATGGCCTCGAGCCCGAAGCGTTTCAGAAAGCATGGCAACAACTGATGGCGGAGTATCCCGAAGCAACATTGCAGGCGACCGAACGCAAAGGCGAGGACTTATTAGTTACGCTAGAAGTGCCGGAAAATGCCGACAAAAGCCAAGTCGAACGCTGGTTTGTGGAGGCGCATGAAGCCAAATTAAAAGAACAAAAGCTAGCCGGAATTTTGGAAGGCCAACAGAGCCACGCGCAAGATTTAAAAGAGCTTCTTCTTCAAAAATTATCCCATCCCAATACCATTCACATTAAAAATATCAGTCAAACTATGAACAACAACACAGACAATAACTGCCAAGGAGATACCTACAATCAAAGTGGCAAAATAGGAGTCGGACACATGAGCGGGGGAGAAATCCAAAGCGGCGCGAAAGTAGCTGGCGAGTTGCACGAAACCCAACCCAAAACCCTCGCCGAATCAGCCGTCGAAATCCAACAATTGCTGCAAATTATCGATCGCTCCTATCCCCCCGACATCCCACTAAAGACACAAGAAATTATCGACGTAGCGGTGAAGGAAATTGATAAAGATCCGCAACTTAAAGAACGAGTCGTCGGCGCGTTAAAATCGGGAGGCATCGAAGCGCTCAAGGAATTGATGGATAATCCCTACGTGAATATTTTGGTGGCAGCTTATCAAGGATGGCAGCATCCAGAGTAGGAATTGCGTAGAGTTGAGTAGTTGGAAAACACGCCCTAGGATGCTTGTCTGTACAATTTCACTTTCAACATGACTTACGTATATGTATAGCTAGAATGAGGACACAACATTGCTGTGTCCCAACTCCAAAATAAATCTATCGCCTCACGCGATTAATTTCGACAGCACATTAGACAACTTAGCGCCGAGATTCTCCACAGACTCCTGCTGTTTGGGATCTTTCATCGTACCGTCAGCATTAAATGCTTCAAAAGCTTTGGGAATTGCTTTCTGATCCGGGAGCACGAACACGTTAATATTACCCAAGATCGATCGCAAATGCACCAATCCCCGCAAACCGCCCAATCCGCCGGGGGAAGCGCTCATAATTACCGCTACTTTGTCAGTAAATGCCACCAATCCCGGTTCGCCCGCTGCTGGGCGCGATACCCAGTCGATCGCATTTTTCAACACAGGCGTAACCGAACTGTTATACTCGGGAGAAGCTATCAAAAACCCGTCATGAGCTACCATCAATTCCTTCAACTTCCGGGCATTTTCTGGCATTCCCTCTCTGGCTTCCAAATCTTCATCAAATAGCGGCATCGGCAAATCCCGCAAATCTACATAAGTAACTTCTGCACCCGCCGCCATAGCCCCAACCGCCGCAACTTTTACCAGCAGTTTGTTGTAGGATGCTTCCCTGGTACTTCCGGCAAATGCCAGTATTTTTGGTCTGTTTGTCATGGACTTTTCCTGATAATTGCTTGCGAGTAAAATTGTACTATTCCGAGTGCTGCCAAACAAAGTCAGCCATGGGTTTGTCTGCTGACAAAGGACTATCTGTGCGCGAATTGAATAAAACCGATCGCATTTTTACATTTCCGACTCCCAAACGCCTCTCGACGCGGCTGGGAATGCCGTAACCGTAAATAATATGCCCTTTCCCCGCCAACACTACAACTTGATAGTCGGGGTTGGCTTTGACAAATTGGGCTATGCTTTCCGCCATAGTTTCATCCCACAAAACTTGGGCTTGCAAAAATCTTTCAAAGGCGGTACTATTTCCCTGGGCTGCCTTTTGGTGCTGTTGGAAAACTTCGAGCAGCATTTGCCGGTATTCGGCGTTGTCGGTACGAATTTCCGAAATTGGCGGAATATATTTTTTGTCCTCTGCTGTGAGGCTTTCTAAGCCTTGAGAGGCAACTTTTCTCGTGACTTCGGACGGTGTATTTAAGGCGAGGACTGGCAATTTGTTTTCTTTGGCAAACCGCAAAAATGGGGCGTAATATTCCCAGGGAAAGCGCCACCTGCGATCGTACTCTGTTTGCTCGACTAATTGCTCTTCTGTCAGTTTACCACCTAAGTAGTTGTCGATCGCACTTTGAAACGGACGCTGAAACATCTCCATCGCGATCGCAATTTTACGATTTTGCCGCTGCATTTCTCGAACAATCTTTAGTTGAGCTTGGTGGTCGGCAACGCTATCGTGGGTTTCACCCAGATACACGACTTTCGCCTTCACCAACTGTTGCAGAATCTCTTGGTTGGTGTAAGTCTGCTGCGGTTGAGACTTCGCCATCGGTTCCGCTGTCACGACACTGCTACACAGCAGAAAAATGCTCAGCGATAAGGCGCACAGTTTGATGAGTTTGGTTGTTTTCATACAGATATTATGCCTGTTTCTCGCAGCAGCAGCCATAGCCAAACTCTACTATTTTAGCTGAGCATCCAGAAAGCTCGATGCTTTATTTAACTTCATAATTCATCGTCAATATCTCTACCCATAGAGGATTGTCTTCCCTCTTCCGTCTTCCTGATGACTGATGACTTATAACTAATGACGTTCGCTCTTCGGGGACAGCGCTAATGACTAATGACTAATGACTAATGACTTCTTGCGACCTTTGTAAAGTTTAGTTGCAGGTACTTGCGCTTCCAGAAGAAGGTGGTAGATTAATAATATGAAGCAAACAAAAAGCTTCTTCTGACAGATACCATATCCAGATACCGCAGCGAAGTTCACAATAGAATCTAAGGAGTAAAACGCTGTTTAATCTCACATCTGTCCTCTCAAAAACCAATAGCAGCACCCACCAACAAAGCTGATACTTCCCCAACTAATAAGAGGGGAGCAATGCAAGTGAATCTGAGGATTTATTGCAACTCCGCATCGAAGTTTAAAAAAGAGGAAATCACTCGGTACCTAGGGCTGGGTGCTGTTGTTGTTAACAGTAATTTAGGGCGGTTGAGGGTGTTTTGGGAGGTGGAGGCAGAGCCTCTAGACAGGCATTACCAGGCACAGCCTGGTAACTAGAAACAGCAAAATTACTGAAAAATTGTCTCGTCTTCCTTTCGCCACGCCGGATCGACGATACAAATAAATATTAGCGGTTCTGTGCCGCAGTTGTAAATAAACTGCTTGGCGTTTGGCGGAATGTAAACTGCATCTCCGACTTCCACGAATTGAGTTTCGCTGTCGATGTGCATTTCCCCAACGCCGCTGATAATGTAGTAAACTTCAGAAGTTGTCAGGCAGTGCAGCGCCGAAGTTTGTCCCGGTGGCAAAGCGGCATGGGCTAAACTGTAACGCAAATCGACAGCTTGTTTGTCTGGATGCAGCAATTCTCGCAGTAGACTACCGTCACCCGCGATAAACTCGTCGCAGCCGTTTAGCTTTTGAACTAGCATTCTTTATACACTCCTGAAAATCTCTTTACCACAACTTAAGTTTAATTCAAAGAGCCAGAAATGTTAAGAAATATGTCAAGGATCGGCCGGATTTTTTAACCGTAAGTTCCCGAGTGCGATCGATAATCAGGACAGTCGATCGCATCTTCAGATAAAGCTATTGTAGGCCGAACGGGACACTTCAGGTGGTAGTCGCCCGTGAAAAACACGCAGTTAGCACAAGGAATTTGGTGCATCCGCTGAGCTCTGTGCACTGAATCGCCGACAGTACGCCCGATACTCGAACACACCAACAAAACTAAACCCCAGGCGCAGACAAAACACACGGGCACCAAAACAGGCTGTATTGTCTTCAGCAAAAAGTAAAGCATAGCAACAAAATTTAGGGTAAAACTCGCACATACATTACAGTAATGGAATTGGCGGGCGATCGACCAAAAAGTTTAGAATCATTTACAGCGCGATCGAGAAACCCGGCAATTATGGGATGATAGAGAACCGTCGTTAAATAAAATTAGAGGAAACCAGTTATGTCACTGCGATTAGGCGATACAGTTCCCAACTTTACCCAAGCCTCGTCCGAAGGAGAAATCAACTTCTACGACTGGGCAGGCGATAGCTGGGTCGTATTGTTTTCCCACCCAAAAGACTATACTCCAGTGTGCACCACCGAACTCGGTGCAGTGGCCCGTCTCAAGTCTGAATTTGACAAGCGGGGCGTCAAAACCATAGCCCTCAGCGTCGATGATGTGGATTCTCACATGGGCTGGATTAAAGATATTGAGGAAACTCAAAATGTCACGCTCAATTATCCGATTTTAGCAGATGGCGATCGTAAAGTCTCCGACATTTACGACATGATTCACCCCAACTCGCTGAACAACTTAACAATCCGCACGGTTTTTGTAATTGATCCGGACAAGAAACTGCGTTTGAGCATTACTTATCCTGCGAGCACCGGTCGGAATTTTAATGAAATTTTGCGGGTAATTGATTCGCTGCAACTTACGGACAAATACAGCGTTGCGACTCCAGTTGATTGGAAAGACGGCGACGATTGCGTCATCGTACCTTCGATTACCGACCCCGCAGAGTTGGCCGAGAAATTTCCTAAAGGCTACACACCAGTTAAGCCTTATTTGCGGATGACTCCTCAGCCGAATAAATAGATTTAACATTCCTGGACGCAGAACCGCCATTATGTAGGGTGCGCACTGCGCACCTTACCTCTATAATTCGCGCGTCAAACAAGTTTGGAGTCAGGACTTGAGTCGTTAATCCTGATTTCTGAGGACTCAAGTCCTCACTACAAACAAAGAAATTGTGCAATCTTGTCTGAACAATTTAGAGTGGAGGAAAGGCAAAATGCTGTCATCAACCATCGTATTGCGAATACCGCCAAAATTGCAAATGACAGACGACGAGTTTTTCGAGTTCTGTCAAATCAATCGGGATTTACGCATTGAACGCAACAAATCGGGAGAACTGCTAATTATGCCCCCTACTGGCGGAACAACAGGAAATCGCAGCGGTAGCGTCTTTGGAGAGTTGTATATTTGGTCTCGACAAGATGGAACCGGTATTTGTTTCGACTCCAGTACGGGATTTAAGCTTTCAATGGGTGACAAGTCTCCAGATGCCTCATGGATTAAACTGGAACGATGGAACGCTTTATCACAAGAACAGCAAGATAAATTTGCCCCAATTTGCCCAGATTTTGTAGTAGAACTAAGGTCTGCTTCTGACAATCTCAAGCCCTTGCAAGAAAAAATGCAAGAATATATGAAAGAACCAGGAGTGCGGCTGGGTTGGTTAATAGACCGCAAAAATCGGAGAGTTTACATCTACCGTCCCGATTTACCAGAAGAATGTTTGGAGAATCCGGCGACAGTCAGCGGCGACCCAGTTTTGCCCGGATTTGTGCTAAACATGAGCAAAATTTGGTAAGCTGCTCGCAATCAATATCAAATTATTGTCATAATTATATAACATACAAATACTCAAAAAATATGGATATCAAAAACGGCTTTGTAGGCACAATCGGCAACACGCCACTAATTCGATTAAACAGCTTCAGCGATGAAACAGGCTGCGAAATTCTCGGCAAAGCAGAGTTTCTCAATCCCGGCGGTTCCGTCAAAGATAGGGCCGCCCTTTACATCATCAAAGACGCAGAAGAAAAAGGCTTGCTGAAGCCAGGGGGCACCGTTGTTGAAGGCACTGCGGGCAATACGGGCATCGGTTTAGCCCACATTTGCAACGCTAAAGGTTACAAATGTTTGATAGTAATTCCCGACACTCAATCTCAAGAAAAAATCGATGCTTTGAGAACCTTGGGCGCGGAAGTTCGGACAGTTCCCGCCGTCCCCTACAAAGACCCGAATAATTATGTCAAACTGTCGGGAAGATTGGCTGCCGAAATGAAAAATGCCGTTTGGGCAAATCAGTTTGACAATTTAGCCAACCGCCGCGCGCATTACGAGACAACGGGCCCGGAAATCTGGCAGCAAACCGATGGAAAAATTGATGCTTGGGTGGCTGCAACTGGTACGGGTGGAACTTTTGCGGGAGTGGCCATGTTTTTAAAAGAACAGAATCCTGCGATTAAAACGGTGCTGGCAGATCCGATGGGCAGCGGGCTTTACAGTTATTTCAAAACTGGGGAAATAAAGACACAAGGCAGTTCGATTACTGAGGGAATCGGTACGAGTCGCATCACTGGAAATATGGAAAATGCCCCGGTAGATGATGCCTTGCAAATTGACGATGCTGAAGCCGTGCGGGTGGTTTACCAACTGTTGAGAAAAGATGGGTTATTTATGGGGGGTTCGGTGGGAATTAATGTGGGGGCTGCTGTGGCTTTGGCGAAGCAAATGGGGCCGGGACATAGGATTGTGACTGTTTTGTGCGATGGGGGGGCGCGGTATCAGTCGAGGTTGTTCGATCGCGCGTGGTTGGCGGCAAAAAATCTATTTCCAGATTGATATCGTTGAGTGGCAAAGAAACCGGGTTTTTTGCAGGGTTTGTTGGTGCAACCGGAGTATTTTGGAAAAAAACCCGGTTTCTGGCGCGACATCAATACCAAAGAAACCGGGTTTTTTGCAGAGTTTGTTGGTGCAACCGAAGTATTTTGGAAAAAACCCGGTTTCTGCCTCGATGCGAATCGTTGAGTGGCAAAGAAACCGGGTTTTTGTCGGAGTTTGTTGGTAAGTGCGAAAGATTGTGCAAAAAAACCGGTTCCTGGCTGTTCGATTAGTTTGTAGTGCGGACTAAAGTCCGCAGAATTTTGCGGACTTTAGTCCGCACTACAAACCTTACATCATTAAAAAATTATGCTTAAAATAGATGTTATATGCTCGCACCTATTCCGATGATAAAAATATAGCATATATTTAGTAAATTTGCAAGTAAAAAAAGTGGAAAATTCAGAAATTTCTAAGCGAGTTCTGGTCTGTCAAAACCGCACTTGTCGCAAGCAAGGTTCGGCAAAGGTACTGGCTGCTTTTCAGAAATTGTCCGGTGCAGAAGTTGAAGTTGTGGCTAGCAGTTGTTTGGGACAGTGCGGTAACGGGCCGATGGTGTTGGTGCTACCAGAAGAGGTTTGGTATAGCGGTGTTTCTGCTGAAGAAGTTGCGGCAATTACCGATAGACATTTGCGGGGTGGAAAGCCGATAGAGGCGATGCTTTATCGTAAGTTTCACCGCCATTCTGTAGGGGCAGTACCCCCGAACCCGCCCGCCGGTGTTTAAGCTTTTTTGCCGTGTACTTGAATGCGTTTGTCGGTTTTTTGCTTCTTCACCCACGACACAAATTTCTGGAGTTGGGGGTCATTTTTGAGCTTTTCTAGGGTGTTGAGCTCTTGGGCGAGGTGTTTGTTGTCGAATAGAGAGTGAATCTGGCGGTGACAAGCTGAACAAATGTCGATCGTCTGGCTGGGATTTTCGTTTTTGCGCTTGGTGTTTTGTTTGGGGATGAGGTGGTGGGCGGTTAATGCTTCCATTTGTCGATCGCACAATTCGCACTGCATAATTTCCTCAATGCTGGTGGATGGGAGAATTGCTTCTTTTAATTTAGCGTCATTTATGGCGATCGGCCGCCTGGTTTGATCGTTTGGACTTTAGTCCGCATAAATCAGAGGACTGAAGTCCAAACGATCAAACTGTCGCACTTCCCAAACAATAAAAAACCCCCAACCGGGGGTCTTAATTTCAGGTGGGACAGGCATCTTGCCTGCCCACTAAGTAGAAAAGCCTACGCTCAAATTATGTACAGCAGCACAAACAAAACAATCCAGATCACATCGACAAAGTGCCAATAAATCTCAGTTGCTTCGATGCCGAAGTGGTGCTCGCTAGAATAGTGATCTTGTAAGCGCGATCGCCAAACGACCCCTGCCATCAGCACCACTCCAAACGTCACGTGCAAACCGTGAAAAGCAGTCAAAACGTAAAAGCAACTGGCATACAAATTAGTCGTCAAGCCAAACTCTAAATGAGTGTACTCGTAAACTTGACCGTACAAGAAAACGACGCCCATAGCGATAGTCACGAGCAACCAATTTCGCATACCCTTCGCATCATTCTTTTTGATGGCAGTATCGGCATTGTGAATCACAAAACTGCTAGCAATCAGAATTACCGTATTAATTCCCGGCAGCAATAACTCGCGATCGGGTGTACCTTCAGGCGGCCACATCGGGGCCATCGCCCGATAAATCAAATACGCGGCAAACATACCCATAAATATCATGCCTTCAGATCCCAAGAATACAAGTACGCCTAGCATTCTATGGTCGGGATGTTCTTCGCCGTGGGCTTCTATTTCGGCACTGTGGTGGTAATTTAGAGCCGTTTTTTCTGGATCGATCGCTGGAATTTGTTGCATAATAAAAAATTGCTAGTTGGTAATTGATGTTGAAGGAAGAGGGAAGAGACAGAAAAAAATTATCAGTACATCGCTGCTGTGCTGTCAAAAGTCATTAGTCCAAAATTTTGATATTGCAACGAGCAATAACTAATGACTAATGACTAATGACTAATGACTAATGACTAATGACTAATCGCCATCGTGACTTTCATCACCAGGAGAATCAACGTTTACCTCTGATTCAGGCTCGACCAAAGTTGCAGTACCGCCAAAGAAAGTGGAAGCTTGAGCCTCCGCAATCGGAATACCGCGTTTCTCGGCGTTGCGGGTCGCATTTTCCCTCAATTTCAACTTGAGACGTTCGCCAGTATTTTGAATTTTTTCCATACCGTAATCGTAAGGCCCGGTTGCCAATACTGGTATTCCTTCAAAATTTTCGATCGGCGGTGGCGAAGTTGTCATCCATTCCAAACTTAAAGCTTGCCAAGGATTGTCACCTGCTTTCGGGCCGTATCTCCAACTCCAAATCACGTTAATGATAAACGGGATTGTCGAGACTGCCAGCATATAAGCGCCCACAGTACAAATGACATTAATTGTGGTAAATTTCGGGTCGTACATTGCCACCCGCCGGGGCATTCCTTGCATCCCCAAAGCGTGCATCGGCAAGAAAGTTACAGTAAAGCCCACATAGGTTAAAACAAAGTGAACTCTACCCCAAAATTCGTTAATCATCCGCCCCGTCATTTTGGGGAACCAGTGGTAAAAGGCAGCGTAAATTCCAAACACTGAGCCGCCAAACAGCACGTAGTGTAAGTGAGCGACGATAAAATAAGTATCGTGAACGTGAATGTCGAAGGGTACGGAAGCTACCATGATCCCGGTGATGCCACCGAGGAGGAATGTTGAGATAAAGCCCATCCCAAATAGCATCGCACTGACGAGTCGGAGTTTGCCACCCCAAATAGTTGCCAACCAGCTAAATATTTTGATCCCAGTGGGCACGGCGATGATCATAGTTGTGATCATGAAAAACATCCGCAGCCAGCCTGGTGTGCCGCTGGTAAACATATGGTGTGCCCATACAATCAAGCCTAAAAAGCTGATGGCGAGACTGGAATAGGCGATCGCCAAATAACCAAAAATTGGCTTGCGCGAATGCACTGGCAAAACTTCTGAAATCACGCCAAAAAAGGGCATGATCATAATGTAAACTGCCGGGTGCGAATAAAACCAGAATAAATGCTGGTAGACGATGGGATCGCCGTTACCTGTCGGGTTAAAAAATGCCGTTCCTGCTAACAAGTCAAAGGACAGCAAAATCAAAGCTGCGGCCAACACTGGAGTAGCAATTAAAGTCAGCGCTGAAGTCGCAATCATCGCCCAACAAAACAAGGGCATTTCATTGAGACTCATGCTCGGAACCCGCATGGTGAAAATGGTAACGGCAAAATTTACCGCTCCCAAAATCGAAGAAGTTCCCAGGATCAAGACGCTGAGAATCCAGATTTCTTCCCCGGCTTGAGCAGTAACTAAGCTCAAAGGCGGATAGGAAGTCCAGCCGGCTTGCGGTGCTCCCACCAAAAAACTGCTCAGCAGTAACACGCCGCCTACTGGAATCAACCAAAAGGCAACGGCATTCAGCCTGGGAAATGCCATATCTTTTGCCCCAATCATTAAGGGGATCAAAAAGTTAGCAAATCCGGCACCTGCTGGTACGATCCACAGGAAGATCATTACCGTGGCGTGAACAGTAAATAAACTGTTGTAGAGTTCGGGTGCGACCAAATCAGAGTCGGGAGTGGCGAGTTCGGTTCGCACTATCGTGGCCATCACTCCGCCGATGAGATAGAAGCAAAAAGTTGTGACTAGGTATTGAATACCTATGACTTTGTGGTCGGTATTAAAAGTGAAGTAGTCTCGCCAATGTCTGTCGGCCGGCGCTGTTCCGCGAGCCTCTATGTTGGCGGTTTCTTGGAACTGTGCTTGTGTCATAACAACAATATAAAGGCTTCCTAATTTCGCCGTAAAAACTTCAATCCTAGTTTGTAGTGAGGACTTTAGTCCTTTCAATCCTTGGGAGACGGACTAAAGTCCGATTCTGCGAACCTTTTTGTAGTAATCATTTTAGTCTTTTTAAGCCTCAGGAGACGGACTAAATTCCGATGCTGCGAACCTTTTTGTAGTAATGAATTCACTGCTTTCAATCCTCGGGAGACGGACTAAAGTCCTTACTACGAACCTTTTTGTAGTAATGATTTTAGTCTTTTTAAGTCTCGGGAGACGGACTAAATTCCGATGCTGCGAACCTTTTAGTAGTAAGGAGTTCACTGCTTTAAAGCCTCGGGAGACGGACTAAAGTCCTTACTACGAACCTTTTAGATGAAGGTAGGGACTATTTTTAGTGATGAGTTGGGTGAAGTTGTTCTAGGGTTTCGGCATTAATTTTTATTTCCCTGACGTAGGGAGCTAAAAACTCTCCGTCTGACAACTTATCGGGATTTACTGCAACTGCTTGCTCTAGGTTTTGAGTGCTAGCAATTTGCTGTTCTTTCACCCAACTGTCGAATTCTTCGGGCGTGTGAACGACTGCTACAGCTTTCATGGCTCCGTGATAACCGCCGCACAATTCTGCACAAACAATTCGATATTCGCCGACTTTATTTGCTGTAAATCTCAGTTCGCTCGGCCGCCCGGGAATTGCGTCTTGTTTGAGGCGAAATTCCGGCATCCAAAATGCGTGCAGCACGTCTTGAGCTGCTATATTTAGCTGTACGTCGCGGTTGGCTGGCATATGCAGTTCGCCGGAACTAACGCCGCTTTCTGGATAGCTAAAAATCCAGGCGTACTGCAAACCCATGACGTTTACAACTAAGTCTGCTGGTTTGTCTTCGTTTTCTGGGGAAGCCCCGACGCCTAGAGCAATCCGTTGATCCGACGAAATTTGCGGGGCTTTTTGGGGTGTATCTGACAGGGTGGCTGCGATCGCACTTCCGCGCATTTTAGAGTGCGATTGCATTGTACCGTGGTCGTGATTACCCATCGGATCGAGGCCGCCCATTGAGTTGTAAATCTCAAAACTGTAGACTCCGATACCTAAAATAATCACCGCTGGTAGGGCTGTCCAAAGAATTTCTAAGGGAAAGTTATCATGCCAAGCTGGCCCGTCTGTATTGTCTCCTTCACGACGGCGGTATTTAATTACAGCAACGATTATCACTCCGTGGACTAGGATGAATAATCCTATGGAAAGTGTCATCATTGTGTTGAATAGTCCGTCTATCTGCGATGCTTGAGCCGAGGCGGCGATCGGCATTAATCCATGATTCTGCCCGTACCAGAGACTGATCAGAGTCACTCCGATGCCGGCGAGCATGGTGAGGATGGAACTTGGAATGTTCACGCTGGTACCTTTTAGTAGCGACACTTCTTCGCTTGAACAATTTAGGGAAGCGCCTCTGGGTTGTCAATTTTTTATTGTAGGTTGACATTTTGAGGGCAATCCCTATCTTAAGGCTTACTTAAGGCTTAGTATTTTTGGGCGATCGCTTGTTCGCATTAATACGGCTTATGTCCCTTGACAAAAATCAAAAAAAATGGTAAGAAATTTGTTTTTTTTGCTACTAAATTTGAGATTGTTTTTCAAACACCATTAAATGCTGCTGGGGTAACATATCTTTTGTCTCTTTCCATACTAAACCGACGGCGGCCATTTCTTTTTTAACCTGCTTCTGCGTCATTTTGTGCAAGCCTTTGATGGGGAGCAGCGGATTTTCGCCCCGATACTCGATCGATACGGTGCGGCCTCCGGGTTTGAGGGCTTTGACAATTCCTTGCATCATTTCTCTGGGATAGGCAAACTCGTGATAGGCATCCACCATCACAACTAAATCGACGCTGTTTTCCGGCAAGTTCGGATTGTCGATAGTTCCCAAAACTGGCTCAACGTTAGAGATATTTTTTTCTTGTTTGTTCAACTCAATATAATTGAGCATTTCCGGCTGCACGTCAACGGCTAACACTTTTCCTTGGGGAACTAGGGAAGCGATGCGAAAGCTAAAATATCCGGTTCCGGCTCCAATATCTGCTACAATGTCTGTTGGTTTTAAATCGAGATTGTTGACTAATCTAGCTGATTTTTCTTCCATGCCGCGGGAGGGTCTTTCCAGCCAACTGGCGCCTTGATATCCCATAACTTGGGCAATTTCTCTACCCATGTAAAATTTGCCGGTGCCGTCGGGATTGTGGATTGTTCGCTGCTGATAGATTGTGTCGCTGTTGGTTAGATCGGTTGCTTGTGCTGCTGTGCAAGCGTTGAGTGGCAACAGGCAAAGAATTGTTAGGATTATTACTGTTAATGGTTTAATTAATTGTGCGGTCTTTTTCATAAGATTTCTGATTTGGTATTTTGTATTTGAATGTTTGCTCGTTATCAGGCTCGGACTAAAAATCTGTCAATAGAATCTAACCGTATGGTGCGCAATGCGCACCGGCTAATATCGTAGTTTGTAGGGTGAGCAATGCGCACCTGCTAATCTTGTAGCGTGTGTCGAAAAGTACCGAAAGAGTCAACCGCTGCGGGAATGGGACACGAAGTCAACTGGTGCGCAGTGCACACCTTACTACTAAGTCAACGGGAGTGTGACAAAATTTAATTGACTGCGGATGATAATAATTTGATTGTACCATAATTTGCGTCGATTTCGACTTCTTTGCCGATCGGCAAAGTGAACTTATCCCGAATGTGCCCTACCATGGAACCGTACCAGGCGGGAATATTCAAGGGGCGGATGCGATCGGTCAAGACTTGAGACAAGGTGAGGGACTCTTGCGGTTTTTCGGCCTCGCACTTGGTGCACTGTCCGAAAACAAAACCGGATATTTTATCAAGAATGCCTGCTAATTGGAGCTGCGTCAACATTCGATCGATGCGATAAACCTCTTCGCTAACTTCCTCGACAAACAAAATACTGTTTTCCCAATCCGGCAAATAAGCTGAACCGATTAGTGTTGAGATTACGGATAAATTGCCACCGATTAGTTTTCCCCTAGCTGTGCCGCGCCGGATGGTTTCTATCGGCATACTTTTGGAGTTTTGCATGGTCACAGAAGCTCCTTCAAACAAAACTTTTTTGACGTAATCTACGGTAAAGGGACTCCAACTTGATACACCTAAAGGGCCGTGAAAAGTAACTATATTAGTTTTAGCATGAATTGCCAATAATAGGGCAGTAATATCGCTGAATCCCATAATAATTTTGGGCTTGTTGCGGATCAGGTTGTAATCCAAAAGCGGCAAGATTCGAGCGCAGCCCCAGCCGCCCATACCGGTAAAAATAGCTTGCACTGAGTCGTCGGCAAAGGCTGCGTTGACATCGGCGGCGCGATCGGCATCTTTGCCTGCTAAGTAGCCGTAGCGGTCGTAAAAATGCTCTCCTAGTTTAACTTTTAAGCCTAGGTTATCCAGAACTTTAAAAAATTGCTGCACTTCTTTTGCGTAGTTGAAGGCAGCAGGATTGATTAAGGCTACGGTATCGCCGACTTGCAGGCGGCGCGGTTGAATAATAGTTCGGGGAAATAGGTTGTTTTGGGCGATCGGTAAAAGCTGAGTACCAATAGCAGTCAGCCCAAAAGTTCTGAGCAGATAGCGGCGGGGGACAGTCATAGATGTCAAGTGATTTGTGCTATAATTGTATAGCAAAAGTTCTGCTAGCTCAGCTAAAAATTGCCAGTTGCCAATGAAAACAGACAGTAAAATCTCAGCTAAAAAATCCTGGGCAAAATCTTTAGCCCGTCCTGCTGCGGAGTTTCCGCTGACTCAGCTATCGGTTAAAACTGGCAATATTCCCGAGGGATTGCGCGGGACTCTCTACCGCAACGGGCCGGCACGTTTGGAACGCGGCGGTGTTGCTGCGGGACACTGGTTTGATGGCGACGGTGCAATTTTGGCGGTGGATTTTACGGATGTCGGCGCGACGGCTGTCTATCGCTACGTGCAAACAGCGGGCTATCTAGCTGAAGAAAAAGCTAATAAATTTCTCTACAGTAATTACGGCATGACAGCACCGGGCCCTGCTTTATTGCGGTGGACTAAGCCTGTTAAGAATGCGGCGAATACTTCTGTGTTAGCTTTACCCGATCGCCTTTTAGCATTGTGGGAAGGTGGCCCGCCTCACCGCCTCGATTTACAAACTCTGGAAACTCAGGGAACGGACAATTTAGGCAATTTAGATAGTAAATTTTCTTATTCCGCTCACTGCAAGCGCGACCCGATTACTGGGAATATTTTTAATTTTGGAATCACACCTGGTGTCGCCACAAAATTGAATCTGTATAAAAGTGATTTTACAGGCAAAATTGTTAAAAAAGCAACTATTTCTTTAGAGGGAATACCTTTGCTGCACGATTTTGTTTTAGCGGGAAAGTACCTAATATTTTTTGTGCCACCAGTGCGACTCAATCTGATGTCGGTGTTAGCTGGAATTGGCAGTTATAGCGACTCGTTTGAGTGGAAACCAGAGTTAGGAACTCAGATATTAGTTTTTGAGGCTGATACTCTTTCTTTAGTGAGTCGCGGCGAAACTGATGCTTGGTTTCAGTGGCATTTTGCTAACGGTTTTGTTAACGAAGATGGTTCGGTAGCGGTGGATTTTGTGCGCTATGTTGACCTCCAAACTAATCAACGACTGAAGGAAGTAGCGACTGGTGAAACTCGCACTGATGCGGAGGGTACTCTGTACCGAGTGCATCTCGATCCTCTGACGGGGAAAGTGACAGGAATAGAAGAATTGTTGGATAAACCTTGCGAGTTTCCCATCGTACCTCCAGCCGAAGTAGGACAAGACTCGCGGTATATTTATCTGGCAATGAATCAAGAGAACATTGATATTGTAGCGGAACTTTACGGGGCGATCGCCCGTTTGGACACGCAAACCCGAAATCTCACAATTGCCGATATGGGCGAAAATCGCTATCCCGCAGAACCCATCTACGTTCCAGATATTTCGTCCGAGAAAGGTTGGATTTTGACAGTTGTTTACGACGGCAATTCTGATAGCAGCGAAGTGTGGATATATGAGTGCGACGGACTTTCCCGCCCGCCTGTTTGTCAGCTAGAATTGCCTGGTGTCATACCTTTGGGCTTTCACGGTACTTGGAAATCGGCTGTCTGAGGAGATTGTAAAGAAGTGTTGCGGAAGATTTATTAAAAATTGTTGCAGCTTATCGATCCCGTTGTTACTGTGTGTATAGAGATGAAAAACTCATATCTAGGAGGTATGGAATTATGCTCTATATTGCTCATATATTCTGGGCCAATTGGGACGAGTCCCTGGCGAATATCCTCGGCGAATAAATTCGCGGCTACACAAGCAAAGTCTGCCTCCGCAGACTGAAGAAGGATAACCAATCCGGCGAATAAATTCGCGGCTACACAAGCAAAGTCTGCCTCCGCAGACTGAAGAAAGAAGGAAATTAAGCCAACATTGGCGTGATTTCTTACCTTGTTTTCCCATCTCAGGTTTGTCTGCTTGAATGAGGTTGACTTACCAGATTCCTGATGAATTTCTGGCAAATCAAAGTTTAGTTCAACTCACGTGTACGTTGCCGATTCAAAAGTCTTGAGTTAACTCCACAAAATTCATAACTCGCAACTTATAACTCCGTACACGGTGAGCATCAAAATCAGAGGGTTTAATCTATGCAGCTTCAAGGAAAAACAGCTCTTGTTACAGGGGCTTCGCGCGGTATTGGGCGATCGATCGCCCTAGAATTGGCCAAACAAGGAGTCAAACGCTTGCTGATTGTAGCGCGCAACCGCTATCAGTTAATGGAATTGGCAGAGGAAATCGATGTTTTTGGTACAGAAGTGGTGCCGTTAGCATTGGATTTAACTCAGTCAGTGGCGGTGAATATTGCGATCGCCCAAGCTTGGCGAGATTGCGGCCCGATTCACCTGCTAGTCAACTGTGCCGGCGTCGCGCACCAAGCATCATTTTTGCGATCGCCGCTGCCGTTAATTGAGGAAGAAATCGCCTTAAATTTGCTCGGAACCTACACAATTACCAGGTTAGTCGCGAGACGAATGGCCGCGCAAAAAGACGGCACAATCGTCAATGTTTCGAGCTTGATGGGCAAAATTGCTGCTCCGACAATGGCAACTTATTCTGCTACCAAATTTGCCATTTTGGGATTCACTCAAGCTTTACGCAGCGAGCTAACAGCCTACAATGTTCGAGTCACAGCTTTGCTACCATCTCTAACAGATACCGACATGGTACGAGACTTAGAGCAATTCCGGTGGGTAGTACCGACAACTCCCGAAAAAGTTGCCCTAGCGCTTGTTGCGGGATTGCACAAAGATGCGCCGGAAATCTTGGTAGGATGGCAAAGTCATGTAGCGGTTTGGTGTCACCGAATTGCGCCTTGGTTGCTGGATTTGGTGTTGCGGATGGCGACTCCACAACTTCGGGATAAATCGCGGGGCGATCGCAAATTGCGGGAGGCTTTGGCTAGCGGGCGATAAACTCTCTAATAGGGCGGGCACGCACCATCCACCGCCCCTACAGTAGGGTGCGCACTGCGCACCTTACTCGTTTGTAGTGAGGAATGCGAGTCCTAGGATTTTGATCGGGACTCGCATTCCTCACTACAAACCAATTTAATTTAAGTCCTTGGTCTGTTATAATTGATAATATTTAGAATTATAATCAGTCCTAAAAGATGAGCAATAAAAAATCATTTCTAACTTTCAAAGGTAGCCAGAAAAAAAAATCCTCTCTCCCTCCAAATCCTCTGGTTGAATTTGCCTCAAGTTGGCGAATAGCTTGGGGAAAAATAGATGCGATCGCAGATGATGCAGCGTGGCGAGAAGGTCAAGTTGCGATTATTTGCTCTAATCCAAGCGTTCAACTCATTCTCAGTCCCTCAGAAAAATTTGTGATTGTTGGCGATATTTGGCTGAGCAATCGATCGCAATTGCTGGAAAAATTGGGCATTTCTGCGAGTAGTTGGCAGGGGTGCGATCGCCAATTAGTCGCTCAACTGTGGGAAGGCTGGGGCGCTGAATGCTTGCCGCTGCTGTCAGGTATGTTTGCGTTTGCGGTTTGGGAGAGGGAATCGCAGGTTTTGCGGCTGGCGCGCGATCGCACGGGGGCGCGCACTCTCTACTACACTAATGTTGGCGCGATTCGCTGGATTGCGCCTCAACTGCGGGCGATCGCACAATACCACTCAAGGGCGATCGACCTCGTAGCCCTGCGAGATTACCTCTGCTGTTCCTTCGTTCCGGGCGATCGTACCCTGTGGCAGCAAGTGCGAGAACTGCGCCCAGGAAGCATTTTAAGCTTCCCTGACGAGACAATTTCGGCCTACTGGGAACTGCAAGAACAAGTTGTCGAGGCCGAACAATCTTTGGAATGGCACGGCGCGAGATTGCGCTCTCTTTTAGATGAAATTGTCCGAGAATATTTGCCGGAAAATCAACCTGTAGGCGTGTTTCTTTCCGGCGGGTTAGACTCTAGCTGCATCGCGGCTTTAGCTGCTCAATTTTGCGATCGGGCAATTCACAGTTACTCAATTCATTTTGGGGAAGAATGCGCCAACGAATTAGAATTTTCCAGTCTAGTCGCCGAACACTGTCAAACTGAACACCACATTTTAGAAATTAGCTTTCGGGATATGTGGAAAAAGTTGCCAGAAACTATGGGTTACTTAGACGATCCGATCGGCGATCCGCTAACAGTGCCAAATTTGCTATTAGGAAGAATGGCGCGAGAATCCGTCGAAGTAATTCTCAACGGCGAAGGTGGCGATCCCTGTTTTGGCGGCCCCAAAAATCAACCAATGTTAATGAACAGCTTGTACAATTCTGTCACTAATTTGGATGCGCTGCCAGCATATTTGCTGTCATTTCAAAAGTGCGCGGCGGATTTACCTCAACTTTTAAAACCGGAAATTTGGGCAGCGATGCAAGCAGAACCTTCGGTATTTAGTGCGGATTTGAATGCTAGCGGCAATTATCTGAATCGATTAATGGCGTTAAATATCAAGTTTAAGGGGGCAGACCAGATTTTGACCAAAGTGAACAACTTGACTCAAGCTGCGGGCTTGCACGGGCGATCGCCCTTGTTTGACCAGCGAATCGTGGATTTGAGTATGACGATTCCGCCTGAGTACAAATTGTCCGGGGTTGTGGAGAAAGCTGTGCTCAAACAAGCGGTGGCAAATTTACTGCCGGCTCAAATTTTGGACAGGCCCAAAAGTGGGATGCTAGTCCCGGTACAGCTAGGGTTTAAGAAGTTTTGGCAGCGGGAAGCCAGGGGTTTGCTATTGTCAAGAAGAGCTGCTATTGCTCCTTATTGTAATCAAGCTTTAATTGCACAATGGTTAGATTATGAGGGAGATACTTGGGGCCGTTATGGCGTTAAGCTGTGGTTATTGACGAGTTTAGAACTTTGGCTGCAAGGTAATAAGTAATATCTTTCCGCACGCGCTTTCTCAGAGTCCGGCAGGGGTTAAAACCCCTGCCTCAAAGCTAAAGTCGTCTGAAGACGACTAATGAGTTCTTCAGTCCTCTTTGAGAGGACTTTCGCTATTAGACAGGGGTTTCAACCCCTGGCGGACTCGCGGGTCTACTAAAGGACTTGGCGGGCTGACAAATTAAGTTGACGTTGACACAAATGGACAATACCACATACCCCCACAAACCTCAACCAAAACTGTCAACAACATAGATAGAACTATCCGTACCGCCTAGCAGAATTAAACTACTATCATCGCTACCTATATCTCGACTTCCAGCAATTCCTCGATTCAGAATTTGAATCAGTTTCTGAGGACTAAACGATTCCAATTCCACATAATTACCAAATTCCAACCACTGCAATTCCTCAGCGGATAAATCTTGGCGAATCTCTGCTGATAATTGTTTAGCATCTTGTGCATTTTTCTCGGAACTTAGAACAAACATACTGCCGCCACCCGCCAGAATTTGCTTTGGTAACAATCCGATATCAATAATGATCGCACTGTTATCTCGGAACCAATTAGGACTCGTGCGTAGGTGGTGAACTAAACCAATTCCTTTGGGACTGCAATCGTGCAAAGCGTACACTCTTAAGTCGGGATTGCGGCGCAGCATTTCCATAGTTGTGTTGAAGATACTTTGAGGATATCCGGTAATACTAAGGACTGCACAGTTGTTTTCAAAGTGAAAATTGTTGGCGATTAAAAATTGGGCAATTTCCGGGCGATCGCACACCACCAATCTGTCGAAACTGTAAGCGCTGACATCGGGATTGACGACCGCATTTTTATTTGTATCGCGGGGAGGCGGTAGCATTTTTGCGATCGAGGAGTTGATTTCTGTCCACTTATTAATCCAGTATTGAAACAGGTTGAATGTAAGAATAACTTCTTGAGTTAGTTTAGGAATTTTTAGGCTTCCCAAATAGATAGATAGGATTCCGATCGCAAAACTAGCGAAAAACACTTCGGAGGAATATAACAACTGACTCAAGCCGATCCCGCAGAGCATAAATATTCCTCCCCAAATTTGCAAAGCTCTTGCAAAAGTCTGCCGTTGTTTGTACGGATATTTGCGAGAACGGCTCTTCACAAAAAATATCGCTAACAATAAAATATTTACTGCCAACATGGCGTAAATAAGTTCATTTGTCATTCCCGCAGATAATAAAAACAATCCACCAATAAAAAAGCACCAGAAATTATAAAACATACACTGATAAACCAAGCCAAACAAATTCTCATTTTGGGTTCTCGATCGCTGATCTAAAAAGTAAAATAACTGTCGGGGAGTAAAAAACAGCGTATGGTTCACAGAAACATCGGCGATCGCCTTAGCAAACATGGGGTCAGTTATTTTTAAATTTGTCATTAGAGTTGGTTCAAAAGCAAACTGATGGCTGCATTTTTTACAGCGATAGCTATTGGCTCTGCGCTCTTTTAACTTATTGTCAGTTTGGCACTTGATGCACTTCATAAAAATCTCCTAGTGATTATTCAAAAACTTGATTTGCTAACAAAACGCTGTAATCTTCTCTCTCACGAATTAGCCGATGTCCGCCATTTTCTAACAGCACTTCCGCAGGTTTGGGGCGGTGCAAAAAGTGCGAGGACATCGCATATCCGTAAGCTCCCACATCTAAAATACCGAGAATTTCTCCAACTGTCAAAGCCGGAAGTTGACAGTTTTTCCCCAAATAATCCCGCGAATAAGTCGTATTGCCACAAACATCAGTAAAATGTAGAGCATCCCGGCAATTCCAGGTATAAATCTCTCGATAACCGCCGTGAACCGACGGTACTGAAAGATTGGCAACAGTCGTATCTACACCGACAATTTGTTTGGCTTCCTGCCATTTTGTGGAAACAACTTGAGCGAGCAAAGTAGCACATCCCGCTACAACCGATCGCCCTGGTTCAATTATTAAGTCAATTGGGCGGTCTAGTTGACAAATTCTGCTGGTCAATTCTGCCCCAAACAGTTCCCAGTCAAAGGCTGTACCTCCGCTGTGGTAAGGATAGCCAAAACCCCCGCCAAAATCGAGATACTCCCAATCTGGCAATTGCTGGGCTGCGGCAATTATCGTATCAATTACTTGAGTAAACGCTGCGGTGGAATTGGTGCCGGTACCGCGATAAAAATGCAAGCCCCTAAGCTTTAATCCGGCTGTTTTTGCGATCGCAATTGCTTGTGGAAATTCGGGCGATCGCACTCCTATGCGACTTTCCCCCGTTAATTCGGGCAAATTCAGCCTCAAACCCAGACTGGGCGGTTCTAAAACCTGCTGGTTTTCCCTAAGAGATTGGTACACTTCGCAGCACAACTGCAATTGAGCGAGACTGTCGAAATTAAGAGTTTTGACACCCCATTTGAGAACTTGTTCCATCTCATCTCGGTGCAGATTACTGCCGCTGTAAACAATGTTTTCCGGCGCAAAACCCGCCTTAATTCCCAAATAAATATCTCCCGGTGTATTCGCGTGCAATCCCCACCCGCAAGCTTGAAATATTTGCAGCAAGGCGATGTTGCCGTTGGTGACGCTGGCAAAACAAAATTGAGTTTGCGGATAAGAAATAGCGTTAGTAATGCGGGCGATCGTCCGCTGCAAAACATCGCTTTGATAAACGTAAAGCGGCGAACCGTAAGTCGCTAATAACTCTTTCGCTAAGTCAAAAGTAAAAGGCTCTTCTTTCAAAATCGAGTTGCTAGTATCAATTGTTTGCATAAGTATCAAGTAGATGTTTATTTAATTAACAATTATCCCAAAACCGTTGCGATCGAAAACTCCTCGTCTCCCTCCTCTTTCCCCTCTGCGCCCTCTGCGCCCTCTGCGGTTCGATCCTCTTATTCCTGCCACCTCTGACGATAACTCCAAATCGATCGAGACAACCAAAACGGATGATTCCAAGATTTATATTTCACCTCCTCACCTAAAACTTGCGATCGCCAATTTTGCCACATCACCAACAGCCAAAGTATCTCGCCAATGCGCCGCCCTTGAATTCCGGCTGCGAATTTGCCGGACATAAGTTGAGCCGCTAAATCCGGTTTCCAGTGTTTCTCTGACAGCAAAACGGCAGGATTCAACCAGTCGCCGATGTCATGCCAAAATTCATTAAAACACCACGAAGTTAAGGGCACACCCATACCGCGCTTTTCCCGCCACACTATGTCCGCAGGCAGCCAATTTTCCACCGCCCGTTTGAGGATGTATTTCTCGCAAGCGCCCCGCAAACACAGTTCTCCCGATAGTTTAAATGTCCAGTCTGTGAGGGCAAAATCGCAAAAGGGCGATCGGACTTTTAGACCAAAAGCCAAAGCCAAATTAGCAGCGCGCGGATGGATGTTCTGCGCCCCTTTCAGCATCAAACCCGCGCGGCGGAGGCGATGCAGCAAAGACGCGCCCACCGCAGGATTAAGAGCCTCTAACAGCCAATCTTGAGGCTGCACATTCTGAATTTCCGTGTAAAATTCTGGCTGATAAACTTTAGATTCGTATCCCCAAAGGCGGTGAAAAGTTCGCAAATATTGCAAGGCAAAAGTTTGGTCTCCGGCGGGATTTGCTGCTTGATAAACAGCCGCTGCAATCAGGGGTTTATTCGTCCAGCCTGCAAATAATTGATCGCCACCTTCGCCGTTAAAAACGATCGCACATTCTTGACTCGCAGCCTCATTTAACAGGTACAGCGGGACTGTAACTCCGTCGCCAAAGGGCAAATCTAAAGCTTTCACAGCAGAATGCAAAACTTGTTTAATCCGGCGCGGCCTAGAATCTACTTTTACTAAAGGAATTTTCAGCGAATCGGCAACTTTTTGGGCCCAAGGATATTCGGGAATTCCGGCATCGCCGAAGTCGAGAGTATAAGCGCGGACTTTGACTCCGGCTTTGACTAATAAGGCTGCGACTACTGAGGAATCTAAACCGCCTGATAGAAATACTCCGACAGTTTCATTGCTATTGATATCGGAAATCTGACGTTCTACGGCATCTTTAAGTAAGTTTTGCAATTGTGTTATTGCTTCTGCTTCGTCTTGTATTTCTTCTGAACTTTCCCGCCATTGCAACAAGCATTTTGATGGATTGTTCAGAATGACACCGCTATCTCGATCGCACTCCCAAGTTAATTCGGTTCCGGCGGGAACTGCGAACACATTTTTTACAGGAGTTAAGGGAGTTGGGACGTAGGAAAAACAGCTATAACCGTACAAACCGGGAATGCTGACATCGGGTTTTTCGCAAATATTTAACAGCAGTTGCAAACTCGATGCAAACCAAATACTCTGCTCAATTTGCGTCCAGTAAAGCGTTACTCGCCCGAAGGGTTCTCGTCCTAAAATCAGGCAATTTTCGCGGACGTTTGCCCAGGCATCAGGTAACAGCAAACCGTTGGTTGATGGATAAGTAGATACTCCAGAGGCTGAGAGGGCGGCGATTTGCAAAGTACGGCTTTTTTTTATTGGCTGGTTTGGCGGGCGATCGCATTCGGTGCTGGCTACGTTCCAAATAGGATAATTTTCGTCAACTGCGGTGGGGAAATTGGCAGAATCTTCGATTTTTTGAATTGGGATTTCGCTGAAAGACTTGGCGATCGTTGTCGCTAGTAGGGCTTCCAATTTGTGGTGAGAATCGCAGCCCCAGTATCCTACAAATTGACGCGGTTTGTTGGTAATTTTCATGTTATATCTATCTATAGGCGAGTTTTTTAGCTATGTAGGGTGCGCACTGCGCACCTTACTGACGCGGTTTGTTGGTGATTTTCATGTTATACTTACTGACGCGGTTTGTTGGTGATTTTCATGTTATATCTATCTATAGGCGAGTTTTTTAGCTATGTAGCGCACTGCGCACCTTTAGCTATGTAGGGTGCGCACTGCGCACCTTACAAATTTTAGGATCGCGATTATATAAAATTATTTAACTTGGAAGGATGTACTGCCGATCGCCCGACTTTCAAGAAACATTTTAACTTGCCAATTTCCGCTAGCAGCAGCAGTACCAATTTGGTGGCGGCATTGAGTATTCCAGACTGGTTTGTCGATTTCGCGAGTTTGATAGCGGTTTTGTTTGACAACTTGACCGCTGGGGTCAATCCAATCGCAAGTTACCGACAGTTTCTTGCCTAAAGGTGCATCTTTTAAGGTGGTACGGTAAAAGATTTCTGGATTGTTTTGGCGGGAAATAACAGTCAAATTGCCGCCATCATCCTGCACGGAAGTTATGCGGTTTTGTTGAACTGAAATGCGATCCAGGGCCTGTCGGCTTTGTTGGATGAAAAATCCGGTAAGTGCGATCGCCCCCACAGCAGCCGCAGCCACTCCTCCAGCAATCCACCGATTTCTGCGTTCCTGCTGGGCCAGTGCTTCCCGGCGCTGCAACTGGATTAAAGCCTCATCTAGCAACTCAGTCGGCAAGCCCAATTCCTGCAAAATTTGTGTAACTTCTGCGGAACTAAGTTCAGCTTCCCGGAGGTTAGAAAGGCGTTGTACTTCCGCTACTATTTGCGTTAGTTGAGTTTGAGTCAGTCGATTTTCCATATCTTAAAAGATCCTAGTTTTTTTTAATCGACATACTAACATTAGTTGGTTAACATTGTATAACAAGCTGAGCTTAGAGTCAATTCATAAAAATCATAATTTTGAGTTCATAAAAGTCATAATTCATTTTTCACCCTCAGAAATGTAAGTTTGGTTGAGGAAGGAAACCAAACATTCATCCAATATTGAGGAAGAAAACCCAAGGCTCTCCTGAGTTTGTGGTGATAAACAAACCGCATATCCTTGACTCCGAGGGCATCACAGAATCGCGAACAGTTGTGTCTGATACCGTATCCACCATCTTTACTCATTCGCCCGCTTAGCGGAGCAATATCTACTTTTTATGCTGTTGAGTCTTGCTGGGAGTTCCCCCCAACCAAGAAATTGCTAAAATGAGCTTGTAGCGCGATTAAGAGCGGGATAGCTACGCACGCACGTACTTTTGCCTAAAATGACCAACAGCCTAATCGAGTCCAATTCGATAAACACCCACTGGGATTGCCCTGAGTGCGAAGGCACAGGCGCAGTCAACGGAGAAACCTGCCCCGAATGTCTCGGAGCAAAATACATTGATATCGATGCAGTAACTAGCTGGATGCTCAATTTTATGGAATCTCGCGGCTGCAATCCCGATGAAATCGACCAATTGCGAACCGAAAACCCAGACCCGCTGACATTAACATTTTGCCTCGAACTTTGTCTCGCCCTTAAATAAACAACTAAAATTTATGTTATGATTTATGGAATCAAATCAATAATCCAAATTTTCCGAGAGATGAGCATGACAAAATCAGCAGGACAAAAACAATCAATAAAAAATACTTATAAAAGTTTTACTTTTGAACAGCACAAACATTTGGGGCAATACATTAAACAGCGGAGATCTGAAGCACTAAACCTGAGTGTTATATCTAGTTGGTGCTACAGGAGAGCCTCAAAAGTTGGCAGGCTTGCTACCAATATTGATAGTGTATTGTCAACTCTCCAGTTTAGCCTAGATAACATCGTTTGTGGTGAAGTACCAGCCAATTACATTCTTTTCAAGGACGGCTACAAAGCTGAACTTGACCCAGTAAAGTGCTACTACGGGGAAAATGAGTTAGCTGATAAGTGGCAAAATGAGTTGCTCGCGGGGTTTAGAGAAGAATTTCATCAACAACCGTCAGGAGGACTTTATCCACCGCACAATCTATCCAGACGACGTAATGGCTTCACGCTCGACGAACATCGCCACGTAGCTAAGATTATGCGTTGTCATATTAGGCAGTCAGCAATCACAACGATCCTGATTTGGAATGCTTATGGAACCAATTCTAAGGCAACCAAGGCAGCTTACAAATGGTGGAAAGTGGCAATTGCCCTAATCTCGGAACTTAATAAAGCCTCAGGTAAGATTGGTATATATGACACAACATATCCTAATGATGAAGCCAATCGATTCGAGGTAGAAATTGTTGCCGATCAGAGCTTTGCTGAACCGCTGATAATGCCATTGCAAAAAGCTCTCCTTCAAAAGGCTGTGGTGGCTAATGTCGGAAAAGTCACTAACGATACGTACAACTTGGATCTCGGATTGGATTGGCTAAAAGTCAACATCACTTATCCCTAATTCCCAATTCCCAATATTCATTTTCCCTGCACGGGATGTTGCCCGTAATAAGGCAAAGCATCCCACCAATCAGGGCGAATTCCTTGTTTCCACTCCAAATAAGCCAATTCCAACACACCAGAAACCGACGAACCCAACTCGCTGCCAACTTCAATCAACTGATAGGAATTTTCCCAACTTCCCAACTTTTCCTGCCAAGATTCCGCCGTCATTACCGTATCGGAAAACAACTCAGTTACACCAGAATTACTGTTAACTGAATAAACAGCGCCAAACAATTGCCCCCGCTGTGCAGGCATTTGCAGCGCAATATCATCTCTCAAAAGCCCCCCCGAAGCCTGGGGGACTTCCTCACTCAAAAGCCCCCCCGAAGCCTGGGGGGGTTCTAATTCCAAAAGCCCCGAAGCCTGGGGGGGTTCCAACCAAGCCACAGCCGCCAAAGTTGAAATAGTAAAAACCGGAATATCCAACTGTTGAGCCAAAGTCCGCGCCGTCACCATACCCATGCGAGTCCCCGTAAAACCTCCGGGCCCCTTCGCCACTGCAATAAAAGCCAAATCCGCCCAAGTTTGCGGCCCTATAAACTCTACTAAATGCTGGTGCAAATCCGTTGCTAAACTGCGGCCCAAATTCCAAGTTTGGCAGCGAGAATCGCCGGAAAAATTGCTGATTGCTAAACCTAATTCGGGTGTTGAGGTGTGCAAGGCTAAACCGTATTTTTTAACTGATGTTCCGTCGGGGGAATTGCTATTCACGATTACTGATAATTTTCCTTTACAAAAAACAGAGGCAATGCTACAACTAAGCAACCCAAAAGGACGCCGAATATTCCCGTGTTTAAAATCCTTGAATTGCCCATGCCACCACTTATCAGAAACAGCACTACTAAACTGGCAAATAAATTCTTATTTGCAAATTCTTTGTTTTGGGAAACTTGATATTTGACGACCATAAAACCGGAGGCAACTATGAGCGCGAACCAAGAATTAAAGATGACTATTTGAGAGCCAAAGATGAACCAAACTAAAGCAAATATGAGCGAATCGAGCCAGAAATCCTGATTTTTCAACTTTGGCAGCCAAAATTATTGGGTAGCAACTGGGGCAATTTTCTTGGCTAAGTGATTGTGTTGCAGCCGCACGAGTTTGTTTTTTAATTGAATTTTGGGATCGATTTGCAATACTTCCTTCCACTCGGGGACGCGAGAATTGTTGACTCTTCCCAATATCTTAACGGCTGTGACTTTATTTAACTGCAAAGCGGTGAGTCGGGTGGCAATTATTTGGGATAAGTGCGGATAGTGAACGGGATTGTTTTCGGTTCTGTTGATGACGATATTGAGCTTTTGCTTGGCTTGACTGATTTGGATTGTAACATTGTACGGGGCGATCGCCTCTTGTAAAGCTTCCTGAATTTCGGCTTGCTGTTCCCGACTCAAAAATCCAGGTGCGGCTGCCAGTGCAGGCTTCGATTCTGCGCCTGTTTCCGGTGCATCCAGCACGGGCTGCGCGTCTAAATAGACTGGCTTGGGGTTTAACTGCTGGATGACTGCGGAGGCTGAATTGTAGCGCCGGTTGGTGGCACTTTGGAGCATGGTGTCGAGGATGCGGCCGAAATCGTCGCTAACAGCACTCTTCAAATAATTTCGCCAAGCCCAAGAATCCTCGGCGCTGTCGAACAAGTCGAAGGGAGGAATGTGAGTCAGCAAGTGAATGCAAGTAACGCCCAAACTGTAGATATCGCTGGCAAAAACTGCTTTTCCCATCAATTGTTCTGGGGCTGTATAAGCAGCACTGCCGATAATTGTACCTGTTTGCGGCAATCCGGTTGCTGTTACTTTTTTTGCTGCACCAAAGTCTACTAAAACGATATCTTTTTGGAATGGAGAGGGTTGATAGGAATTTTCTAAGGCGGGTAAAGGGGCTGGAGATAGGCGGCGGCGAATGATATTTTCGGGTTTGATATCGCGGTGAATGACTTTGGATTTGTGGACAAAGTGGAGCACGGGCAATAAATCGTTGAGGATTTGCCGAATTTGAGTTTCGGTGAATGCTCCTTTTTGTTCTAATTCTCGGGCTAGGTTTTTGCCGTCGATAAATTCTTGTACTAAATATTGTCTGCCGTCTTGTTCAAAATGTGCGATTAATTCGGGAATCTGGGGATGTTTCCCCAAGGTTTCTAGCTGGGCTGCTTCTTGGTGGAAGAGTTGGGCGGCTTTTTCGGCTGCGGTGTTTTGCGGCAAAGATTGCTTGATGACGCACTGCGAAAAAGTCTGGGGTTTGGTTTCGTCAACTGCTAGAAATGTTCTGCCAAATCCTCCTTGGGCGATCGGCTTTATGGTACGGTAGCGAGATGCTGATGGGGATTGTGCGTTAGTTAACAACAATTTTGAGCCGCAACTTTGGCACAATTCTGCATCACCGGGGTTTTGCGGATTCTGACAAGTTGGGTTTAAGCAGTAGGACATTGGATTTTAGATTTTAGATTTTAGATCTAAGATTTTAGATTTTAGATTTTAGATTTAGGAATTGGGAATTGGCCAAACAGGGCATCGGCCAAACAGGGCATCGGCCAAACAGGGCATCGGCCAAACAGGGCATCGGGCATCGGGAATGGAGAATTGGTTATTGTTATGAATAATTGGTTATTGTTAATGAAGAATTGGTTATTTGCCGCCTCAAGCGATTAACAAATAACCAATAACTAATAACTAATGACTAATGACTAATGACTAATGACTAATGACTTCTTCCTCAAGTCGGGACGAGTTCGCCCGGCCGCAATTTTGCCCATTTGCCGGTCTCTTGCTTGAAACTTGCACACCCGACTACATCCCATTCCATTTCTACTTCGTCTTGGCGGGGGCGAATGTTGACGTTGATGGTGGGTTCTACGGGGTCGAAATCGGGTGTTTCGGTGAGGTGGATTTGTTCGTGCTGTCCTTCTACGGCGTGGTAGGTGAAGCAGCGGTCTACATAGTGGCAGTTAATACAAATACACATTCTTGATATCCTCTGTGCATTTCAAAAAGATTGGTGAATTTCGAGCTTTCTGTTAATCTAGCGTAGCAAGAGTTTAATTGTTTGTAAGGAAAGTAGATTTTTGTTGCGATGCCGATGAATTTGCCACCTGCGCTATCTCCTGAGACTTGGCCGTTTGATTTGGAACTGCTGACACCGCCTGTTTATTTGGTGGGCGGTGCGGTGCGAGATGCGCTGCTGGGCCGCCGATCGCACTATTTTGATTTGGATTTCGTTATGTTAGCACGGGCGGTGAAAACTGCTAGAAAAATTGCCGATCGCACGAAAGGTGGATTTGTGTTGTTGGATGCGGAAAGACAGATTGCGCGGGTGGTGTTTGCGGGCGGTACGGCGGATTTTGCACAGGCTTTCGGGGGGAGTCTGGAGGGGGATTTGCACCGCCGGGATTTTCGGATTAATGCGATCGCCTGCAATCCTTTTACTGGAGAAATCATCGATCCTTTGGACGGTCAAACTGATTTGCGCTTGGGTTTGCTGCGGATGATTTCGCGATCGAATTTAGAGGACGATCCGCTGAGGTTACTAAGAGCTTACCGCCAAGCGGCACAGTTAGGTTTTGCGATCGAACCGGAAACTCAATCTGCGATTCGGGAATTGGCGCCGCTGTTGAGTCGGGTGGCGGTGGAACGGGTGCGGGCGGAATTAGGTTATTTGTTGAGCCACAATCACGGTGTTCCTTGGATTTGTAGGGGTTGCGAAGATGGGTTGTTTTCTATTTGGTTTGCAAGTGCGATCGACCGTTTCGATATCTTGACAAAAATTGACTTTTGTGCTGCTGATTTGGCGGCAATTTATCCGGAGTTGGGGACAGAGTTTGGGCGATCGATTCGAGATACAATTAAAACGTCCTTGTTGGCGATCGGGAAGTTGGCTGTTTTGGCAAATTCCGACCCGACAATCGCTGAAACCGAGTTGCTGCGGTTGAAGTACAGCAATGCAGAGATTAAAAGTGCGATCGAGCTTTTGAAATATTTGCCAAAACTTCAAGCACAACCGATTGCAGAAATGTCCTTACGAGAACAGTATTTTTTGTTTCGGGATGTGGGGATAGTATTTCCAATTTTAGCAGTTTTAGCCGTGGCTGCGGGAGTTGCGGTTGAGGAGATTGCGCTGTTAATTAATCGCTATCTCGATGCCGGTGATATAGTCGCCCATCCCACACAATTAGTTAGCGGCAATGAGTTAATGGAATCTTTGAATTTGCCGAGAAGTCCGCGCATCGGTCAATTGTTAATGGAGATTCAATTAGCGCGGGTGGAAGGGAGAATTGCGACTCGCGAAGATGCGCTGAAATTGGCGTCCGACTTGGTTAATGTTGAGTGATATTTGCGAAATATTGCAACACAACAATCGCTTCCATTTTTTTAACAATCATCACTATACGACTTTCATACCTCGTTCATTCTTAAGTCTGCCTATAGCCTTTCAAGCGAAAGATGAGGTACGTAGTTGGGCTTGGGCCCTCTGAGTTTATTGGTTCTACAAGCTGTCAGCCATACCTCATCTTTCTGAAAACCGCTATAGATGAAAGTTTGTTTAGGATAGGTTTAAACCGCAGATTTATCTTTTAGCCCCGTGTTATTTGAGCAACTCAACAATCTCCGAAGTGGATGATTTGTCAGCAATACTTAAAGCAGTGACACCATTTTTATTTCGAGCGTTCACATCCGCACCCTTTGAAAGAAATAACTTCACTAATGCAGGTCTTAATTGCGGAGAAATACCAGTATTGGGTTGCACAATTCTCATCAACAGAGTGGTATTATCGTAAGGATCGGACTCGTTGACATCAGCACCGCGATCGATCAATAATTTAACAAGATCGATACCTCCACGCGACACTGCACTGTAGAGTAAGCCTGATGGTACTTGGGCTTGATTCTTGAGAAGTAATTCAATTATCTCTTGCTTCGTTTTTTCAGATTCAAACCTATTTATTACAGTAAAAAAAGTGTTGTCATTGACCTTAGCGCCTCGATTAATTAAGGCTTTCATTGCTTGAGAATTGCCGCTTTCTGCTGCGATCTTGAGTGCTGTTTGTCCGTATTCGCTGCGATCGCCCGCCAACACCAGTTCCTATCTCCCATTCCCAAAGTTAAAATAAAAGTGCTATAGGTTCTGGTTTTCAGTTGCTCAGTATGGTATATTAATTTCACAGGTTTAATGCTAACAGGAGTTACGCACGGGGGTGCCAAAAACCCGGTTTCTGCGTCAATATTTCTCGAAAAAAGCGACTAATTTTGGAAAAAACCGGGTTTTTTGCGTCCAGGACTAGCTAAGCAATATAATTATTGGAGTAAACCCATGTTAAAAACTGTGGTTGGTCATAGCAACGATCCTGACTCTCTCTCGGCGATCGCAGAGGTACTAGAGCAATGTCACCAATCCCTGTCAGGATTATCTCCTCAAGCGGGTATATTGTTGGCTGCCATTGACTTTGAACATAATCTTATCTTAAATCAAATTAATCAGACTTATCCAGGAATTGAGCTAATTGGTGGCACAACCGATGGAGAGATGTCTTCTATTTTAGGATTTGAACAGGATTCACTCACTCTGATGCTATTTTGTTCGGACAACATCGCAATTCGTGCTGGAATTGGACGAGACATTTCCGAGGACTTGAACAGCGCCATTCAAACCGCTATTCTTCAAGCAACAACAGGTCATACAGAACCAATAAAACTCTGTATTACTTTGCCAGAAAGTCTCACCACCAGCGCCGCTTTTATTTTAGATAGCTTGAATAAAGCTTTAGGGGAAAAAGTACCTATTTTTGGCGGACTGACGGCGGATAGGTGGCAGTTCAAACAAACCTATCAGTTCTACAAAATAGAAGTTTGTAGCGATGCAATTCCCATTCTCTTATTCTCTGGGTCGATTATCTTTTCTCATAGTGTTGCTAGCGGTTGGAATCCCATTGGTAAGCGAGGTAAAGTTACCAAAGCTTCTCAAAACGTAGTCTACGAAATCGACGGTCAACCCGCCCTAGAGTTTTATCACCACTATTTGGGAAAAAGGGTGCCATCCGCAGAATATCCCCTAGCGGTGTTTGATATCAATGAAACTAATTACTATTTGCGAGCGACCAACGGAGTTTACGATCCAGCCGTTGGTAGCGTGACCTTTTTTGGGGATGTTCCAGAACAGGCGATCGTTCAAATTGCCGAAACTACCCATGACAGTATTCTATCTGCATCTCGAACATCTATGATGCAAGCCTTAGAAAATTATCCTGGTAAAGAACCTGTCGCTGCTTTGTATTTTTCCTGTGCGGGGAGGCGACAGATTCTAGGTACTCGCACTAAAGAAGAATATGCACTAACTCAAACCTGTTTTACCGAATCATTGCCGAGTTGTGGTTTTTACACCAATGGCGAAATTTCCCCCCTAGAACAGCAGAAAATCTCTTATTTTCACAATCAAACATTTATCACTTTGCTACTAGGAGAAGCCTAAGATGGAGTCAGAACAAATAGATGCTCTGGCAATAATTAAGCAGCTTGAAAAAGACAATCGCATTTTGCGAAAAAAGTTAGAGCGAGCGGAGACAACTTGCCTAGAGCTCGAGCAAATGAATCAAAAAAAAGAGTATTTTCTCCGACAAATCATCAATGAGCTAGAAGATTCACAAAATGAAGTCAAAGAAAAGCGTCAGTTAGAACAGACTCTAATTGAACTTAAACAAACCCAAGCCCAACTCGTTCATGCCGAAAAAATGTCCAGTTTAGGGCAACTTGTCGCGGGTGTAGCCCATGAAATTAATAATCCAGTGAACTTCATCCACGGCAACCTAACATACCTTGAGGAATATTCTCAAAATCTGCTGAATATGGTGCAACTTTACCAGCATCACTACCCCAATGCGGTAGCTGAAATTCAAGCGCAGGCAGATGCTATTGACCTATATTTTTTGCATAAAGACTTACTCAAAATTCTCAATTCTATGAAGCTTGGGACAGATCGCATTCGGAACATTGTGCTGTCCCTCCGCAATTTCTCCCGCACTGACGAAGTTGATATTAAACCAGTCAACATCCATGAAGGAATCGACAGCACTCTGATGATTTTGCAACACCGCCTCAAAGCTTCCTCAGAAAGACCGGAAATTCAGGTGATTAAAAACTACGGCGCTCTAC
This sequence comes from Microcoleus sp. PH2017_12_PCY_D_A, assembly GCF_020738565.1. Classification (NCBI taxonomy): domain Bacteria; kingdom Bacillati; phylum Cyanobacteriota; class Cyanophyceae; order Oscillatoriales; family Microcoleaceae; genus Microcoleus; species Microcoleus sp. PH2017_12_PCY_D_A. The sequence continues at coordinate 121,737 of NZ_JAEQCI010000040.1, forward strand.
CGCTGACTAGATGCTATGCAGGCCCGCTGAATCAAGTGTTTATGAATATTCTCTCCAATGCCATTGATGCTTTGGAAGAGAAGAGTGCGCGCCTTAACTACCAGGAAATTACTGAAAATCCCAGTCAAATTAGGATCCGAACCTCTGTAATTGATGCCGAGTGGGTGGAAATTGCGATCGCCGACAACGGTTCGGGTATACCGAAAGAACTCCGTCAGCGCATTTTCGAGCCTTTCTTCACAACTAAACCGGTTGGCAAAGGAACTGGCATGGGGATGTCGATCAGCTATCAAATTGTTACTGAAAAACATGGAGGACAACTGGACTGTTTCTCTATTCTGGGTGAGGGAACCGAGTTTTCGATCAAAATTCCGGTTCGACATAAAATTGACCGCGCTAGCTAAGCTGAAGGAAGTTCGGCAACGGATTCTTTAACCTATTTAACTGATGGATGGAAGTTCGGCAACGGATTTTTTTAACCTATTTAACGGATGGAGGGAAGAAGCAAGTTTTGCCAGGGCGCAAATTGTAGCCGTCGCAACATTAGCATTGCCAGCTAAAAATATAAAGAAATAAAGTTAATTTTGCTCGAAAGTTGGGATTAGGGTGTAGTAACTTGCGTTAAAAGTCGATCGCGCTTTCCTCAATACAGGAGTTTGACAATTCGTCTTTTGACGCTGCGATAAATTAAGCACTATGGTATTTTATGGGAAATGTACGTTAGCATAAAAAAGTACATTTCCTCATATTGTATACAAAAAGACACATTTTACGTTGTCTTTAGAATTGCATCACTTGTCAACTTTCCTAGGGAAATCATTCCTGTTTTAGTAAACCTTATGACCTTAACTCAGACTAATTCAGATAGAACTACCCAAACCAACCTTTTATCTACTCCCAACTCTGGGCCGAATCCCTTCCGCATTCACGCCCTTGAACGTAGCGATCACGCGATGCAGGTGTGGCTGTTTTCGGGCTTGTTTTGGCTGACAATTGCAATGATTGTCGGGATAATTGAAGCAGTAAAACTATTTTATCCAGAGTTCTTGCAAAGCATTCCAGCCCTTGCCTATGGGCGATTGCGTCCAGTTCACGTCAATATCGGTATCTTTGGCTTCATGAGTATGGGATATTTGGGAGCCGCCTTTTATATGGTTCCTCGCCTCACTCAAGCCCCATTATTCTCAGAGTCACTGGGTTCATTAACCGCTTGGGGATGGAATTTCAATTTACTCGGTGGTTGTCTGGCGATCGTGATGGGTTTCAGCAAAGGCAAAGAATACTCAGAGATTCCGTTTCCGTTTGATATGGGATTTGGTTTGCTAGAAATCGCTGTCGCAGGTAATATCTTCTCTACCTTTGTGCAGCGGCGCGAACAACGGCTATATGTTTCTTTGTGGTATATTTTGTTGGCGATTATTCCATTCCCTATTTACTACACTTTGGGTAATGCGAATCGATTTAGCGGCATCGAAGATGCGATCGTTAACTGGTTCTACAGTCATAATTTGTTCGGCATTTGGTTGACCACTTTGGGATTGGCGACGCTCTATTATATTGTGCCAAAGCAGGTGAAAAAACCGCTTTACAGTCACACAATTTCCTTTGTGGGTTTCTGGACATTAGCTGCTTTCTATCCCTGGAATGGCGGGCATCACGTGATTTGGGGGCCTGTACCCATGTGGGTAATGTCTGCGTCGGTTACGGCTTCCTTGGCGATGTTTGTGCCGGTGTTTGCGACGATCGTCAATTTCGGCGGCACAGCCCTCGGAGCGCTGTCTGTGCTGAAGACTGACGTGAGCTATCGTTTTAGCATCTTGGCGTACTTGGGATATGCTGGTGCGTCTCTGTGGGGTAGCTCCTTGGCGATTATGTCCTTCAATGCCAAAATTCATTTTACCTACATGACGATCGCCCACGTGCACTTAGGATTCCTGGGATTTGGGATCGCTGGATTGGTAGCATTTACCTATTTCTATCTGGAAAAATCCCGCAAACTATCATACTCGCAATCGTTGGCAGAATGGCATTTCTGGCTGACTGTGTTGGGGATTGTGGCCTACGTTGCTTCAATGGCTGCGATCGGCTTAATCGAAGGTAACGAATGGGAAATGGGAAATTCTCCCACTGGAACCATGATGCTGCGTACACCCTACAACATTGTGCGCGCGATCGGCGGCGGTATGTTGTTAATCGGACAAAGCGTGTTTATTTGGAATATTTGGCAAACGCTGACGACATCCCCAGCATCTGCTGAACAATCATTATTACCAGAAAATCGTCAATTAGAGGTGGCACAAAAATGAGATACATTCGAGTTTTTCCGATTATTATTGGGTTATCCATCTTGTTTGGATTAGCCTTTAGCGGTTTAGCCGTCGCACCCGCATTTACATCATCGATCACTGTGCCCAGCGTGGGCTTGGTAGCTTACACACCATCGGAATTAAAAGGGCGACATATTTATACCAGAGAAGGCTGTGTTTACTGTCATTCTCAGCAGGTACGAAGTGTGAAAGCAGATGAAAATTTAGCATCGACGTTCGGGATTTCTAAATCTGGTGACTATTATTACGATCGCCCTCACCTTCTAGGAACCGCCCGCCAAGGCCCGGATTTATCCAATGAAGGGCAGATTTGGAGGAGGGACATTGGCGATCCCGCACGGGATTACTTAATCGGACACTTTAAGAATCCGCGTGATTATAACCCAATGTCAATCATGCCCGCCTACAATTACCTATCCGAACAAGAACTATCTGATTTAACTGATTACATTCAGTCTTTAGGGGCTTGGAAATCACCAGTAGAATCATCATCATAGGTTAAACATCATGTTCAATCAATTCATAGTTTATACACTTTTACCATTGCTGACTGCGATCGAGCAAATGACTAAACAAGTAGTCATGCACAGTAGTTGGTTTGGCGTGGGAGACGGTACGGTAGTGATGTGGTCGCTGGTTTGGGTGCTGCTTCCGATTAGTTTGTTTGTGATTTTTGGTTTGTTGTGGGCTGCTAAAGCAGGGCAATTTCAAGACATTGATGAAATTGCTAGACGGCAGCTTGATATAGAAGATTAGGAGTGAATTGAGAAAATGAAAATTTTAGTCGCCGCTGATATTTCCCCGAATTCGATCGCGATTGTGGAGTTTTTGAAGGTTTGGTTGAAGGGAAGTCAAGTTCAGGCTCAAATGACGATTCTGCATATCACTGAACCTGAGTTAGATTATGCAGAATCTGCTCCCAGTCACGAAACTGCACCGAATTCAATGAGTAAAGAAGAACTCAAAGAACTTTTTCATCCGCTAGAATCCCTCTGCGAACTGAATTATGTAATCACGAATGAAGAGTTTGGGGATAGCATTTTGAAGCGATCGGAAAATGTCGATATGATTGTGATGGGGCGACGCAAGCGAGATCAGTTACAAGAAATGTTGCTGGGTAGTTTGAGCCAATTTATTCTACACCGCGCCACCTGTCCGCTGTTGATTGTTCCAGAGCCCGATCGAGCAATTGCTCCGGTTTCTGTGCCCAATCCTGAAACTCCGGTAATCTCGGGCGAAGCCTTGGCTAGGCTGAAAGTCCTGATTTGTATGGCCAAAGCCGATGGTATCTTAAATGAATCGGAAAAAGTGCAACTCCGCTCTAGTGCGCGAGTGTTTGCGAGGGGGATGATGTGGGATCATTTACTAGATGAATCGATCGATCTATCGGCAGAATTGGCTCAAATTACCACCCCAGTCGAACAGGAGCTAACTTACTACACAGCCTATCGTTTGATGGCGGCCAAGGCAGAACCTCATCCGTCTGAAAAGAATATAGTTGAGCAAATTAAAGACACTTTCAATTTGGACGCAGCCACAATCGAGCAGTTGCATGAGTTAGTGAATCAAAGCTATACAATTCAAGGAGATAGAGCTATTCAACCGATCAAAGATGTTCAACAACGGGCAGAAGTGATCGATCAAAAAATCTTGTATGGTGCGATCGCCACTGCTGTACTAGGAGCATTTCCATCTCCCTTGCTGAGTACCTATACAGAGTCGGTAGCCCTTGATATTCAGTTCGCTTTGATTTCGGAAGTTGGCGGGCTTTGGGGCTATACGGATCTCGAATCTCAATCGCTATTTGAGGGAATTGTGGGCAGTTTGGGCTTTGTGTCGGCTTGGCTGACTGCGATCGACATTGCGAAGTTGTTACCGAACCTTGGTACGAATTTAGGGGCGTCTGATGCGTTTATGGCGACTTGGGCGATCGGCAAAACGATGAATGCTTATTGTGAGAGCGATCGCAAACTGAGCTCTTCAGCGATGCGTCAAATGTTTAAGCAATCCCGAAAAGAAGGGGAAGCAATCTATCGCAAAAACGAGTGGGCGATTGTGGAGCAACAAAATAGTCACAAGTTCCAAATTAAGAAATTAACTGAGGATTTGAGAGCTAGAAAATTAGCTTTAGATGATTATAAACGACTGGTTCGACAACAGTTGTTTTCTATTCATAGATAAGCATCTGTAGCCTTTCTCAGAAACATGAGGTACGTAGTTGGGCTTGGGCCCTATACGTTTAGTGGTTATATAAGCTGTCAGCCATACCTCATCTTTCTGAGAAAGGCTATATGTATTTCGTCGATCGCAAATTACGATATCATATGTGATTGCGAGCAACGCAGCAATCCCATTCAACCTTGATGATTTTTGAGCGCCTTGAAATACTACAGCCAACATCCTAACGCTTTCTCGATCGACTATCTCAACGACTTACGAGGAGCAATTCTCGCCTCACCTTACTTTGCAACCAACAACCTCAACCGCGATTTCATCGGCACAAAAGGCTTTTCCGTAGTGTTTCAACGTGCCCAAATCGCCGAAGTAGAGGGCCGCTTCCCGTTGTTCAAACCCTATCTAGACCGAGCATTACAGCCGGAATGCAACGCTTTTTACCTCAATCCCCTGCTGCTGGCTGAAGGTTCCCGCGTCGATCCGCATATCGATCGATCTTTGCGATCGTACTGCAAAACAGTTGAACCTCCCGCCGCCGTCAGCGTTTTGTACGTACAAGTTCCCCCAAATTTGCAAGGCGGAGAGTTGATACTCCGGCGCAACAAACAGCAAGTCGGACAGATTAAGCCACAAGTCAATTCACTGATCTATTTTCAAGGAGATTTGACACACTCAGTCAACGCCGTAAAAAGTAGCGGCACTCGCTTAAGTTTGGTTTGCGAACAGTACAGTTTGAGCGCCACAGAATTGCAAGATATTCCCGGATTTACAATCGAGTCTCGGGCCGCGAAAACAAAAACTAAGTAAGCTAGTATGGTGCGTCACCTTTGAACTCTCAATTTATCGATCGCATAACGCGCTACTGACATACCCTACAACTGACATCCGTTACATCCGTTACATCCCGTACATTGTACGGAAGAGCCGAACTGCCTTGTGCGCGATCGCCCCTTTGTTTCAGTTTCGCAGTTTGCTATAATTACTTACACGGGTTTTGATGCTAAGGAAGCAAGTCTATGACTATTGCGATTTCCCTCAGTCCAGAAATAGAGGCACTGCTTCGCGAAAAAGCCGATCGACAGGGACAAGATATTAGCGTTGTGGCCGCCCAATTGCTAACTCTGATTTTGGCATCGGAAACACCAGACTCCCAAGAAGATATTCAAGCTATCCAGCAGGGTTTGGATGATTTTGATTGCGGACGATTTTGTTCTTTTGACGAGTTTGCTGAATCACAGCGGCGCAAGTACAATTTACCAGGCAATTGATGACATATCGCACAGAAATTTCCAGCGTTGCACAAGCAGAAGTTGACAGTATATTTCTGCGGATTTCTCAGGTGATGTCACTAGAGAAAGCTAGGGACTGGTATGATGGATTGTTGAAGGAGATCGCATCTCTATCGTCAATGCCAAAACGCTGTCCTTTGGCAAGGAAAAATCAATACTTTAGTAAGGAAATTCGGCAGCTAATCTACGGTAAAGGACGCAATTCATACCGTATTCTTTTCGCAATTGTAGAAAGTGAAGAGGTGTCCACAGTTCGCATCCTCCGCATTCGACACGCTGCACAACAAACTCTTGGCGAGAACCAGGAGTCTGATGAAGGATAATCAGCTAGTATGCCACGTCAGTTGTCAAATCTCAATTATTGACAAAATAACCCGCTGCTGACATACCCTACAACTTCCATCCTGCCGTTACGTGCGATCGCCCCTTCCCCCCTTCGTCCAAAAAACCTAAGATTCTGTAGCCTAGGATACATTTATTTCCTTAACGATTGTTTACAATTTCCAAGTGTAGATTGTGTACTCTCCATAATTCCCCAAAACCCTAAACAAGTGCGTTGTTTGGTGGACTGCGATTTATCGATCGTCGAACCATTAAAAACCATAAGTAGTTTTGACCAGAATTCATCGGAATTAACTCGCACAAAATTTTTGAGCTTACCAGGGTGAAAATTAGCCAGTAAATCTGTGCAGCGCCGACATCTACGATGTTGACTCAAATTAGCACAGTCTCCAGTCATCTATTTGCTTGCTAATAATCGAAATCCAACCGCATCTATGGAACACCGGATTCTCACCAACACCCACGGCGAAGAGATTCCGCCTCGCCCCTCCAATCTTTGAGAGGCTGCCAAAAAAGGCATTCTCCAAAAAGTTAGGTCAGACTAAAAATGTTGGTAAATCCAACATATTCGTCAGCGGTTAGACTTGCCCTAACCTATATTTTTTCACAGCTACTCGTCCCTAATTCGCATAAAAATAACCATGAGTGGAAACGAATCGCGCATTCAAGCAATTTCTCAAATCGTCAACCGCAAAATAACTCCTGCAAAGCCTCCCAAGCGGTTAGAAGAAATGTGGGCAACAGACGTGTTTAGTCTGAGCAAAATGCAAGAAAGCTTGCCCAAAAGCATTTTTAAATCAGTAAAAAATACCATTCAAACCGGGCAAACACTCGATCCTTCCGTAGCCGACGTAGTTGCAGTAGCAATGAAAGATTGGGCTATTTCCAAAGGAGCCCTCTACTACGCCCACGTATTTTACCCGCTAACCAACAGCACCGCCGAAAAACACGACGGTTTCATCTCAGTCCAAAGCGACGGCTCCGTCATCTCAGAATTTGCAGGTAAACTGCTAGTACAAGGCGAACCAGACGGTTCCTCCTTCCCCAACGGCGGCATTCGCTCCACCGCAGCCGCTCGCGGATACACAGCCTGGGATGTCACCAGCCCCGCCTATGTCATGGAAACAGACAACGGCATGACATTGTGCATTCCCACTGTTTTCATCTCCTGGACAGGCGAAGCCCTAGACAAGAAAACCCCGCTTTTGCGCTCCATTGCTGCCATGAACAAAGCAGCAACCAGAGTCTTAAAGCTGTTAGGAAATACCGAAGTAGCTCCCGTAAATTCCAGTTGCGGTTCCGAGCAAGAATACTTCCTAATAGATTCCAACTTCGCCAACAGCCGCCCCGATTTGTTATTAGCAGGTCGCACCCTGTTCGGCAAACCTCCCGCCAAAGGTCAGCAATTTGACGACCACTATTTTGGAGCAATTCCAGAGCGCGTTCAAGTCTTCATGCAAGAAGTAGAAGAAAGAATGTACCGCCTGGGCATTCCTGCCAAAACTCGCCACAACGAAGTAGCACCAGGTCAGTTTGAAATTGCACCAGTTTTTGAAGCAGCAAACGTCGCCAGCGACCACCAACAATTAACCATGACAATTCTCCGCAACACAGCGAAGAAACATGGTTTTATGTGCTTGCTGCACGAGAAGCCTTTCGCAGGAATCAACGGTTCCGGCAAACACGTCAACTGGTCAGTTGGTAACGCCACCCAAGGCAACTTATTAGACCCCGGCGATACACCGCACTCCAACATACAGTTCCTAGTTTTCTGCGGCGCTGTAATTCGCGGCGTTCACAAATACGGCCCCTTGTTGCGCGCGGTAGTTGCAACTGCCAGCAACGACCACCGTTTGGGTGCAAACGAAGCTCCACCAGCAATTATCTCCGTCTATTTGGGTTCCCAATTAGAAGATATCTTCGAGCAAATTCGCCAGGGCGGAATTAAGGGTTCTCAAGGTCGCGGAATCATGAATTTAGGCGTAGAAACACTGCCTGTTTTCGTAAAAGATGCCGGCGACAGAAACCGGACTTCGCCCTTTGCCTTTACAGGAAACCGCTTTGAATTCCGTGCAGTAGGTTCGGGTCAATCTGTTTCCGGGCCGCTGGTGGCAATGAATACAATTCTTGCCGATTCTTTGGACTGGGTTGCTAACAAATTAGAAAGCGATTTGGCTAAGGGAACTGACCTGAATGCAGCCATCCAAACACTCTTGAAAGAAGTGATGGACGAGCACGGCGCTGTGGTATTTGGTGGCAACGGCTATTCTGAAGAATGGCACAAAATGGCTGTTGAAGAACGCGGTTTAGCTAACTTGCGGACTACGGCAGATGCTTTGCCGGTCTTGAAGGCAGAATACATTGAGGACTTGTTTGAAAAGACAGGTGTTCTCACTCCGGTTGAATTGGAAAGCCGTTTTGATGTGTATGCAGAGCAGTATTTGCTGGCAATTGAAGTCGAAGCAAAACTGGTAGGAAGCATTGCCAAAACAATGATTTATCCAGCAGCGGTGAGATATTTGTCGGATATTTCTAACACAATTGCTGGCTTGAAAGAGATTGGCATTGAATTAGAAAAGGCAACGGCTCAAAAAGTCGCGACGCTGGTTAAGTCGATGATGGATACTGCGAGCAAGTTGAGTGATGCTTTGAGCAAGCACGATTTTGCTTCGACTGAAGAGCATATGCAGTATGCTTCGCAAACAATTCGTCCTTTGATGGATGAGGTTCGTCAGTATGCTGATGCTTTGGAAGCTGAAGTGGCTGATGATTTGTGGCCGCTGCCTACTTATCAAGAAATGCTGTTTGTTAAGTAATCGCAAATTGAGTTAATTTCTGTAGGGACGCGGCAGTGCCGTGTCCTTATTTTTTGTGTCCATTCCTGGATGCAACTGTCACAGGTACGTTGTTGCACTTGGGCGCTCTTTATATAATAGAAAAGAGCGCCCAAGCGCAACAACATACCTAAATACCTATTTTTTTGTGAATGGGTTACGCTTGAAGAGTTATAGAAGGTTAAATCGCTATGTACAGACCAAATGCTTTTCGAGAAGACGATAATGATAAGCTTGTTGCTTTCATGAAAGCTAATAGTTTTGCCACGTTCGTATCGATGGCTAAGGGTCAAATTTGCGCTTCACATATTCCTCTTGTCGTTACGGTGCAAGATGATGTTATTAAATTGAGCGGTCATCTCGCCAAACAAAATCCTCAGTGGCAAGGTTTTGAAAATGCTGAGTCACTTGCTATTTTTACTGGAGCGCACGCTTACATTTCTCCTGCTTTATATGAAAAGCATGAGAGCGTACCGACATGGAACTATATTGCGGTTCATGCCTCTGGTGTTCCCAAAATTATTACTTTTAATGACTCGCCGGAATCGATGGACAAGATGATAGACGGGATGATAAGCACCTATGAAGCTCGCTACAAATCGCACTGGGATGGTTTATCAAACCGGTATCGTGAAGGTATGATGAAGGATATTGTGGGTTTTGAGATGACTGTTACTCGGTTGGAAGGTAAGTATAAGCTCAGTCAAAACCGCAGCCTGGTCGATCGACAAAATGTCTCAAACGCACTTCTACAAAGTTCCGATCCGACTGCTCGTGCTGTGGGTGTGGAAATGCAACAGAACCTTGAGGCGGATGAGTAGCAATTGAGGACGATCGCGTTGCATACCCTACAGATTGAGCAATCAGATATACCGAACCTGATTTTCCATCTCATCCGCCGTTACTTGATTCAAAATTACTAATAATCGTTGTGCTATTTCTTGGAGTGGACGACGAAAAGGCAAAATTACGCCGTAGTGCGTTCGTGAGGTATCAAAATAAGCTTGTATAAGTTTTTTAAAGTCGGTTGTGCGTAACCAGCGTCCTTCTTTGGCTGACAGCGCAAGCAAGTTGTTCTTCATCACTTGCCTGAAGCTGTCCTGCATCTCTTACGGTTAGAGCATCAAAGCCTCTCGCTTTCAGCAAATCTGCTACTAATACATTAACATCCTCATCTAGGTACAAACAAATGAACAAATTACTCATAAATCTCGCACCAACGGGTCAATTAAATCATCAGGAATTCGGTTGCGTTCAATATAAGTGTTAATCTCATCTTGATGGTCGCTGTAATAGCTCAACGCATCGAATACCTGTGCCAGCGTTAGGTGAGGTAAACCGTTGGGAATTTCTTCTGGAGAGATGCCCATACGCCAAGTTTCAACGATCGCCCTAACAGATGTCCGCGTGCCCTTGACGATCGGCTCACCGCTGAGAATTTGCTCATCTCTGACAATGTAAAGATGTTCCGTTGTTTGAACCATAGCTGCAAATACCAGATTAAGTATTTTCCACAATTATAGTGCTTTAACTCGTTACCACTTAAAGCGAGGCAGAGCAAGAGTGATATCGGTTCCCAGGCTAAGCGCCTGGGAACCAGAGGACTAAAGTCCTCACTACAAACCTAATTTCTCACTGGAGGGTTTCTCGATAGCTGGAGGCTCAATCGTATCCCCAAAGGCAATCCGCAGAAAAGGCGGAGCTAAAAATGTCGTTAGAATCACCATGATAATAATCGACACTTCCAACGGTTTATCCAACACTCCGCTAGCTGAACCGATCCCGGCAAACACTAACCCGACTTCGCCCCGAGGAATCATCCCGACTCCGATCGCCCATCGATTGATTCCCGGTACACCAAACACCGCCCAACCTGTCACTAATTTGCCGACAATCGCCACCGCAATCAAAAATACCGCAATCAAAAGCCCTGCCCGATTATCCGGCACTGTTGGGTTCAAAACCCCCAAATCTGCGCGCGCGCCGACGGTTACAAAAAAGATGGGCACCAACAAATCGGCGATCGGCTTTACCAATTCATCCAACTCATTGCGAGTATCACCGTCATCCAAAACTAAACCGGCCGCAAACGCACCCAAAATCGCTTCGAGATGAATTGCATTGCCGAGAAAAGCCATGAAGAAAGCAAAGGTAAATGCCGGAATGACCATATTGCCGCGAGTTTTGAGTGTATGCACCAGCGCAGAAAAGGTTTTGTTAAAGACACCGCCCAACAGAATTGAACCTAACAGAAACGCAGTGGCACTGACTATCAAATAGATGACATTAACAACGTCAATTTCACCTGTTTTTGCTAAACTGGCGACAACAGCCAAGACAATAATTCCCAACACATCATCAATCACCGCCGCACCGACAATGATTTGACCTTCTTTCGATTGCAGCCGTCCCAATTCAGACAACACTTTAGATGTAATTCCGATGCTGGTTGCTGTCAAAGCAGCACCCGCAAAAATTGCCGGAATCGCTGCTGTGTGGAAAATAATCATCAAGCCCGCAGTACCGGCGGCAAAGGGAACTGCTACCCCGACACAAGCGACAACGGTGGCTTGAATTCCGACTTCTTTTAGTTGTTTGAGATCCGACTCCAAGCCAATTTCAAACAGCAGCACAATTACGCCCAATTCAGCCAAGACTGAAACGACTTCACTCTGCGATTCAAAGACGCTGGTGAGGGCGGCGGGAGATAGATGGTTGATCGATTGCAGCACTGTCATAATTCCTGAGTTGGATGCTGACAGCCCGCTTTCGGGAAAAACGATGAGATGTAAAGCAGATACGCCCACAATCACGCCTGCTACAAGTTCGCCCAAAACTGGCGGAAAATCAAAGTTCCTAGCTATTTCCGCGCCGATTTTACTGGCGAGATAGATCGCTACTAAACTCAGCAAAACTCCGCTGAGGACGATCGGCGAATTTTCTGGATCGAGTGTGGCTAACAAAGGTAAGGGAGCAATTAGCGATGCTATCCCTGAACTGAAAGCTGTAATCGTAGGGTTCAAAAACATGGTAAGAAGGAAGAAGGAAGATGGAAGATGGAAGATGGAAGATGGAAGATGGAAGATGGAAGATGGAAGAAGGAAGATGGAAGATGGAAGATGGAAGATGGAAGATGGAAGATGGAAGATGGAAGATGGAAGATGGAAGATGGAAGATGGAAGATGGAAGATGAAAAATTGGTAGCCACTTGAAGGAGACATGACTTTCAAGCAAAACTCGAAGAACCCAAATCTGGTGGAACATCCTGCCATCTTCCTTGTCCGACTGCTTGAATTGCTTCTTTTAGTATGATATCGCCGGTATAAATTGCTCTACCGACGATCGCACTTTTGACACCAATTGGTTCCAAAGCCAACAAACTCAACAAATCTGCGATCGAACTTACGCCGCCGGAAGCAATCACCGGAATCGAGATGGCGTTAGCAATTTCGCGCAAAGATTCCAAATTCGGGCCTTCCATGGTACCGTCGCGGTGAATGTCGGTGTAAATAATTTCCGCCGCCCCTAATTCTGCCATTTTTTGCGCCAATTCTGTCGCTAAAACTTCGGAAGTTTCCAGCCAGCCTCTGGTAGCAACTTTACCGTTTCTGGCATCGATTCCGACGAGAATTTGACCGGGAAATTCGGCGCACAATTCGCCGACTAATTGCGGTTGTTCGACGGCGACAGTGCCGAGAATGGCGCGCTGAACGCCTAATTTGAGAATTGCCGCGACAGAAGGGCGATCGCGCATTCCGCCTCCTAGCTGACAGGGAACGTCTACTGCGCGGACGATCGCCTCAATGGCTGCTAAGTTTACAGGATGACCTGCTTTTGCCCCGTCGAGGTCAACTAAATGCAGCATTGTGGCGCCTTCATTTACCCACTGTCTGGCGACTTCGACGGGATTTTCGTTAAAAGTTTGAGATTTCGCGTAGTCTCCTTGATACAGTCTGACGCATTTTCCGTCCAAAAGGTCGATCGCTGGAATTACATTCATAATTTGGTAATTGGGGAATTGGGAATTGGGAATTGGGAATTGGGAATTGGGCATCGGGAATTGGGCATTGGGCATTTGTGATTGGTGATTCGTTATTCGTTATTAGAATGGACAACCAACAAATAACAAATAACAACCAACAAATGACTGCTGACAACTGACTACTGACTAATGACTTCTACATTGACAACCGCTGTTTAAATGAAACATAATCGATGACGATAGAGTTGACCACAAAGGAGTATTGATTTCAGCTTCTCGCAAAGCTTCAGCCGTCCAATCGTTGCAATTTCTCAAAATCGAGTAACTGCCTTTTGCTTCATAAAAACTGTCGTTGTTGTGGTAGCCGTAGCTGATTTTCATTTTATTCCCTCCGGCATCTAATTGGAATGTATTTTTAATAAAATTCACTAACCTCAGATAATTTTCCCCACTGATTTTAACACATTTGGTTTCTTTATTTTGGGGAACAAGTCGATAACATTGAACGTGGAGAGTAGACGGAGTAGGGAGAAATAGCGCGTTGAAAGCTATAACTGGGTTGATGGTTGCTGAGGTGGGACTTTCCAGCATGAAAGCTCGATCTCCCCAGCCAAAAGATAAATATTTATAATCATAATTCGCATCCCGCCCTATTTGTGTTAGGGGCAAATATTGATTCCAGTTAAAGTATTGATTTTTAACTGGAACGATGATTTCGGTGTGGATGCCTTGGTTAGAAACTTGTACGCTAACTGTGCAAGTTTTTTGCGATGACTGTTCCCATTTTCGGGGAGTTAGGTATCCGATTGCAGCAAGGACAGCAATCAGACATAAATTAAGAATACAAATTCGGCAAATTAATTTACTATTCAACATAATACCTATTTCCAAGGTTCGTAGTGAGGACTTTAGTCCTTAATAATCTTAAAAAGAAGGACTGAAGTCCTTAGTACGAACTTTTAAGAAGGACTCAAGTCCTTACTACGAACTTTTAAGAAGGACTCAAGTCCTTACTACGAACCAAGAGGAAGAAGGACTGAAGTCCTTACTACGAACCAAGAGGAAGAAGGACTGAAGTCCTTACTACGAATCAAGAGGAAGAAGGACTGAAGTCCTCAATACGAACTGTTTTAAACTGGCGGGCGCTGCATCTTTGCGGGAAAGAATTCTTGCAAGGCCGAATTGCGCTGCTCGGGGGTTTCCTTTGCCCAACTCGATAAGCTTTCGTAGAAAAAGAACGACACGCCTGCAAAATTTCTGTTTCGGACTTCTTGCACTTGTTCTTGAATTTGTTGTAGCGGAATAGAACTATTTTTCAAACCTGTTAAAATGCCGATCGCAGTTGGAATGTGTTTTTTAGCCAGTTTGACTTCTTCTCGTTCCAATTCGGCATTAAAACGCTTGATATCGCTGCGATACACCTGTACTATAAGTTCTTCGATGTAACCGCGTCTTTCCCAGGTAAACCAGTCCTGCAAGTGGGCGGGTAAAGCAAAGTGCAAGGGATTGGGAGATAAACTAATAATACATTTTTGTTTGCGGGATTTGATGGCGCGGGAAATTCGCCCCATGAAGTCGTTGATTTTGTCGGCGCGCCAGCGGATCCAGAAGGTTTCGCGGGCGTCGTTGGAGGGAGGACTTTTGATTTGTTTTTCATACATTAACACTGTTTGCGGCTCGTAGCCAAACTCTACGGGCAAACCGAAATGGTCGTCAAATTGAATTCCATCTATATCATAATTATTGACAATTTCTAGGATTAAATCTAAGATAAATTTCTGCACTTCCTCATGAAAAGGATTCAGCCAAACTCGATCGTGCGTGCCTTCTTTCCAAATAGTTGAACCGTCGCGCCGCCTTGCCAGCCATTCGGGGTGAAGTCGGGCTAATTCCGATTCGGCGGGAGCCATGAAACCAAACTCAAACCACGGGATTACTGCTATACCTTTTTTGTGGGATTGTGCTATAATTTCTTTGAGTATGTCTCGGTCTTGCAATCCTGGTGATGGATCGATCGACTTTCCGAATACTTGTTTGGCGACAGCGCTGGGATACAGCGTATAGCCTCCTTGCCAAACCGTGGGATAAATGGTGTTAAAGTTGAGTTTGTCCAGTCGGTTTACAGCGTCAATGATGTTGTTGCGGGAGAAAATAACGTCGCTGTCAATATTAGTCAGCCAGATACCGCGCAATTCGGTTGTTGGGGTTTTGGGCGCAGTTTGAGCCTCCATGCGGGGAGAGAAAATGACGGTGGAGGTAAGGGCGATCGCAAAAACAACTATTAAAGCCAGTATCCCCCGCCATTTGTGCAGTTTAATCATCAATTTTTCCCAAACACCACAGTTTAACATCATACTGTAGGGTGCGCATGGCGCACCTTTATTCTTCAACCTGCGGAGGCAGGTTTTGTCTGTCTAGTCGCGGTTTCAAACGCCGAGGGGCAATTTCATCACTTGGCGGTAGTGCGATTCAATCTCGCCCACCATTGGCGATTGGCGCTGGCTGCTCCACTCGCTGCGATCGAATAATTGCCGCCTCAAACCATCAACATCAATCGTTTTCACCTTACCTTCAGCGACAATTTGTTTGCCGTTTACCCAAACGCTGTCTACCGCATTTGTCGGGCGTCCCAAAATTAGCAAGCCAATCGGATCTGTGCGAGGCAACAATGATAAACTGGTTAAATCGTACAGCACTAAATCTGCTTTTTTGCCGACAGTCAGCGAACCCATTTCATCGCCGAGATTCAACCCTTTTGCTCCTCCCAGCGATGCCATTTCTACAGACTGGCGCGGTGTAATCCAGTGGCGGTAATCCAAATCAGTGATATTGTGCAGAATCGAACCCATCTTAATAGCTTCCAGCAAATCTTGAGAGTCGTTGCTAGCGGCGCCGTCGCAGCCGAAAGATACGTTAACTCCGGCTTGGCGGTATTTCAAAATTGGTGCAATTCCGCTTCCTAGCCGCAGGTTGCTGAGGGGATTGTGTACGACTGTCGATTGAGTTTCTGCCATAATTGCAATATCAGAATCGTCGAGCCACACGCAGTGCGCTAAGGAAGTGCGCGGACTTAAATAACCAATTTGTTGCAAATGTTCGACGGCGCTACAGCCGTATTTTTCCTGAGCCAACTGTTTTTGAGCGGGTGTTTCTAAGAGGTGGGCGTGCAGGCAAAGATTGTAGCGATCGCCCAAATCGATGCAGCCTTCAAACAAAGCATCGGAACACAGTTGAATTCCCGTCGGTGCCAGCAACATATTAACACCTTTTTCGGGATTGTGAAACTGTTTTATGGCCGACTCCATTAACTCTAAAGTTGCCTTTGTCGAGCGAATGTAAGCCGCGTGTTCGATGCCGCCATCGCCCGCAGGCATTCCTGCTGTCAGGGATTCATCTTGAATTAGCGGCCCGATAAAAGCGCGGATGCCGATTTCTTGATAAGCGCGAACTGCGGCGGCGATCGTCTCTAATTCTTGCCCCGGAATCAAAACTAAATGATCGACTACGCTTGTGCCGCCCGAGAGCAATGTTTCTACCGCAGTACCCAAGGCGCTCAAGTAAACTTGTTCGGGATCGAGAGGGGTGAAATCGTACAGTTCGCCAATCCACAACTCCAGCGGTAAAGGAGGAATAATTCCGCGCTGCCACATTTCAGAAGAGTGTGTGTGCGCGTTGACAAAACCGGGTAGCAGCAGCTTATTTTTGCCATCGATTGCTGTTCCGGCAGAAGTTAAATTTTGGGCGATCGCACTTATGCAGTTATCCGCCACTTGCACGTCTACTGTTTCATAACCACTCTCAACTGCTATTAAAGCATTTTGAATTGTAAAACTCATACTATTTTAGATGTTAGATTGGAGAATCACTGCTGATGAATCAAGGGTTGGGAGATTGCCTACAATGGCATTTTTATTGTAAATTGTATCACATATTTACCTTTTTTGTGAATTCACATCTATTAATCTCGTTCCCAGGCATAGGCTGGGAACGCATACAACCGAGGCAGAGCCTGGGAATGACAAATAAATCCTAAAATTCATCAAAACAGTTGCGCCGGATACTTAATCTTAGCAAAGATTTAAGATATGACAAGTTAGGAACAATCAAATAGTCCTAAAATTGAAAGTGTTTTCAAATCCCAATTAATATGAATCCCGATCTGCTCCGCACCTTGGGCGTTGCGCCGAATGCTTGGAAAGTTGATGCTAAAATTGCCGACATCACGCGATCGCCGATCGCGCCTCAACCTGTTACCCTAGAAACAGAAACGAAAACCCTGCGTTTGGACTTAGCAAAAGCAGCAATGTTGGTGATAGATATGCAAAACGATTTCTGTCACCCCGACGGTTGGCTAGCACACATCGGCGTCGATGTAACGCCCGCGAGAACTCCAATTAATCCTTTACAAAATTTGCTGCCAAAATTGCGATCGCACGCAGTGCCGATTATTTGGATAAACTGGGGAAACCGCCCCGATTTGCTCAATATTAGCGCAGCTTCCCGCCACGTTTACAATCCCACGGGCGAGGGCGTAGGTTTGGGAGATCCGCTCCCCAAAAACGGCGCATCTGTGTTGATGGCCGGGAGTTGGGCAGCCGCCGTTGTCGATGAATTGGAACAGAAACCAGAGGATATTTGCATAGATAAATATCGCATGAGTGCCTTTTGGGATACTCCTTTAGATAGTATCCTGCGGAACCTGGGAAGAACTACACTTTTCTTTGCAGGAGTCAACGCCGATCAGTGCGTCATGGCTACCCTACAAGATGCTTGTTTTCTCAACTACGACTGCATTTTAGTCAAAGATTGTACAGCTACCACATCTCCAGAGTATTGCTGGCACGCTACTCTTTATAACGTTAAACAATGTTTTGGGTTTTTGTCTGATTCTCAGGCTATGTTAGAAGCAATTAAATAGCAGTCATTAGTCATCAGTCAGCAGTCATTAGTCAGCAGTCATTAGTCATTAGTCATTAGTCATTAGCGCGAGGGTCCCGCCCCGAGCGAACGTTATCAGTCATTAGCGCGAGGGTCCCGCCCCGAGCGAACGTCCAACGTCCAACGTCCAACGTCATTAGCAATAAACTTGGGAGGTTGAGCCACGGACTAATGACTCTGAATACTCAGTAATGACAGCAGAAACATATAGCAACCGTCCGTGACGGTTAGGAAGTTCTTAATTGCTAAAATCCTGGGTTCTCTTCCCTCTTCCCTCTTCCGACTTCCATCGGACTTCCATCCTTTACATCCGTTACATCCGTTACATCCGTTACATCCCGTACACTGCTCGTTGCCGAACTTCCTTCTTCCTTCTTCCTTCTTGCGGCTATAACAACTCACAACTCACAATAAAAAAAATGACAAATCACTGCATGATTCCTGTGATGAAATCTCCTCAAGATTATCAAGCATTTCGCATCAGTCCTGGCGATACTAATAGATTAGCCATAGTCTTCGATCCAGCAACCGCCAATGCTTCATTAACTGTTTGCGTCGAGATTTTCGATCCGGGCGGCAAAACTCCTCCCAACCGCCATCAATTGGCAGTAGAAATGTTTTTTGTACTCAAAGGAAGAGGGCAAGCAACCTGCGACGGCAAAACAGTTAGTATTAAACCGGGTGATAGTTTGTTAGTGCCTCCAACGGGCACTCACGTCATTGAGAATACGGGTAGCGAACGTCTTTACACTTTGTGCATTATGGTGCCGAATGAGGATTTTGTGGAACTAATTCGCAGCGGTATGCCAGTCGAACTCGATGAGGAAGATATGAGAGTTTTAGGGCGATCGGATGTACTCGTACCGTGTTAGGTTCGTAGTGAGGACTTCAGTCCTCAAAAGAAACTACTAAACGCGCTAGGTTCGTAGTGAGGACTTCAGTCCGCAAAAAAAAGACTAATCGCGCTAGGTTCGTAGTGAGGACTTCAGTCCGCAAAAAAAAGACTAATCGTGCTAGGTTCGTAGTGAGGACTTCAGTCCGCAAAAAAAAGACTAATCGTGCTCCGCAAAAGAAAGACTAATCGTGCTAGGTTCGTAGTGAGGACTTCAGTCCGCAAAAGAAAGGACTAAAGTCCTCACTACGAACCTGAAAAGACTAATCGTGCTAGGTTCGTAATGAGGACTTCAGTCCTCAAAAGAAAGGACTAAAGTCCTCACTACGAACCTGAAAGGACTAAAGTCCTCACTACGAGCCTATTTTTTAATTATTTTCATAATTTATGCTGAAAGTTTGCCCGAAAGAAACAGCATCAATGCTAACTAGAGATGGCGTGCGTTTGGATGCTGACATCTACCGCCCCGATGCGGCGGGCGAATTTCCAGTATTGTTAATGCGCCAACCTTACGGCAGGGCGATCGCATCTACGGTAGTATATTCCCATCCCGCATGGTACGCCAAACACGGCTACATCGCTGTCATCCAAGACGTGCGGGGGCGCGGCACCTCTGAAGGCGAATTCAACCTATTTGTTAGCGAAACAGCAGACGGATTTGATACAGTCAATTGGGCCGCAAATTTACCCGGAAGCAGCGGGAAAGTGGGAATGTACGGCTTTTCCTACCAAGGCATGACTCAACTCTACGCAGCGGCTGCTAAACCCAGCGCCTTAATTACAATTTGTCCGGCCATGGTAGGCTGCGATTTATACGCAGATTGGGCCTAGGAAGGCGGCGCATTTTGTTTGCAATCAAATCTGAGTTGGGCAATTCAGCTAGCCGCCGAAACCGCTCGCTTAAACGGCGATATTTCTGCCCATCAATCCCTCTACGCAGCTTCGAGAAATCTGCCACTATACGATACCGTTCCGGCTCGTCCCGAGATTATTAAAAATCTGGCACCCGATTCATATTATCACGATTGGCTCGATAATTATCAACCGAGCGAGTATTGGGATAAACTCTCACCAAATCTCAAAGAGTTAGACTTGCCGATGCTGCACGTTGGCGGTTGGTTTGATACTTATTTGCGGGGAACAATCCATCTTTACCAGGAAATGGCGGCCCGGAGTTCCTATCCGCAGCATTTGATTGTTGGGCCTTGGGCGCATTTACCTTGGGGGCGAAAAGTTGGAGGGCCCGATTGCGGTTTGGCAGCTTCTAATCCTGTGGATGAGTTGCAAATTCGCTGGTTCGATTGCTTCCTCAAAAAAGTCGATACAGGAATATTAGATGAGCCGCCAATTTCTTTGTTTGAAATGGGGAGGAATGATTGGCAAAAGTTTGATAAGTGGCCTCACAATAATCATAAATCCTATTTTTGGGCAACTAACGGACTGGCCGCGATGCGAGAAGATGCGGGGATTTTAACCGAGATTTGCGCGGATGTTTGCACTGATGATATATTTGTACACGATCCTTGGCCGCCGGTGCCGTCTTTGGGAGGACACGCGGCTTTTCCTGCTGGTTCGTTTGAGCGATCGACAATTGACTGCCGCACCGATGTGTTAACATACACTTCTGCACTGTTTGCAGCAGATTTGCACCTTGCAGGAGAGGTATTTGTCGAAGTATTTTGTACCGCAGATGCGCCGAGTTTTGATTTGTGCGCCATACTTTCGGAGGTCAAAGATAATGGTAGCGTTTACAATTTTACTCAAGGTTACGTGCGGGTGAATTCAGGTACAACACCTGTGAGAATTGTGCTGCAATCAACTTGCATGCAAATTGCGCGAGGTAATGCTTTGCACCTGAGTTTGAGTGCGACTTGTTTTCCCGCCTATGACGTGAATCCGGGAACTGGTGCGCCTCCGGGTGCGGCGCGGTTAATTGATGCTAAAATTATGACGCTGACAGTAAGTTGCGGCGGGAGTTGTCCTTCTCAGATTTTACTGCCAATTGTCGATCGCACTTAAAACCATCTAACTATGAGCGTTATCTTTCACATCACCCGCAGCCAACAGTGGGAAGAAGCAAAACAAATCCAATCCTATCGCGGAGATACGCTAGATACAGAAGGATTTATCCACTGTTCAACTCTGCCGCAAGTTTTGAAATCTGCCAATAAATTCTTTGTGGGACAAACAGGATTGCTGCTGCTGTGGATTGACTCGGAAAAAGTAGCATCTGAACTTAAGTATGAATTGGCCGCAGGTGAGGATTACCCGCACATTTACGGGCCGCTGAATGTGGATGCTGTGTTGAAAGTTTTTGAGTTTGAAGCGGGTGCCGATGGCAACTTTGAATTGCCGGCAGAATTAACAGCAACTATCAACAAACAGGCTTAGTATCCTGTGAAGATACTTCCGTTTTTAACTAGCGAGAGATTTGCTGTTAAAGGTATTTTTTAGTCTAAACTCCAGGAATAAACTTGGGCGGATATTCAGCTTTCAGATAGTCCATTACATCGTAAATGGTGATGCGCGTACCCGCAATTGTGAGTCCGCCTTCTGTACGAACGAGCGCAATTGTGGCGTTGGATGTCGCAGTCATAATTACATCACAGGAATTTATGAAATTTTCCAATTCTCTAAGCTTCTATATATTAAGAGCGCATTTATTACTAAAGCGGTTATAAGTATTTTTCTTAAAAAGGTTTTTAGTCTAATACAAAATCTATCTGTTGGTAGCATTTGCCGTTACTGCTTCTAACCTAAGAGAGAGCGTAATTTTATCTCTACACTGCCATCATAGTTAGAAACCGAAACCTAAAACTATCCATGCCGCAATACTTCGGAAAACTCCAAACCACAGAACAGCCTTGGTCAACCATCGGCCCTGTACAATCGATCGACAAAACCGATCGCACAATTCACTTCAACTGTACCAATGCCACTATTAAAATCAGCGTACTCGCACCGAATTTAATCCGAGTGCGAAGGTCCCCGACAGGAGAATTCACAACTCGATCGCACTCCGTAACTCTCCCCGACGAAGAATGGCAAATTGTACCTTTTGAAGTGCGAGAAACTGCGGAAAAAATCGAAATTGAAACAGCACAAATAACAATTTCTGTCAAGCGCGATCGCACTTCCATCGAATGCTTTGACAAATCGGGAAAACCCTTTGCAAGCGACTGCGATCGCGCCCTAGGATGGCGCACAGGAGCAACCGCAGCCTGGAAACGCATCGAAACAGACGAGCACTTCTACGGTTTCGGCCAACGCACCGGCTTGCTAGACAAACTCTCCGAAGTCAAGACAAACTGGACAACCGACGCCCTCGACTACAATTCGCAGACAGATGAAATGTACCAGGCGATCGCATTTTACATCGCCCTGAATCCCGATCGCGCTTACGGCATCTTTTTCAACACCACATTTTGGAGTCAATTCGACATCGGCGCGGAAACACCAGGGGTTTTGCGGATGGAAACCAGAGACACGGAGCTCGACTACTACATCATTTACGGCCCGGAACTCGCCCAAATTCTCGCCACCTACACGCAGTTGACCGGCCGGATGCCGATTCCGCCAAAAGGGGCGCTGGGATACCACCAGTGCCGCTGGAGCTACGAATCCGAGGACGTTGTGCGGCAGTTGGCGAAGGAATTTCGCGATCGGGCGATTCCCTGCGATGTCATCCACCTCGACATCGACTACATGCGCGGCTACCGCGTTTTCACTTGGATCCCGCAGCGTTTCCCCGATCCGGCGAAACTGATCGCAGATTTGAAAGCAGCGGGCTTTAAAGTGGTGACGATTGTCGATCCCGGTGTCAAGTACGAACCGGAGGCAGGTTACGAAATATTCGATCGCGGTGTGGAAAACGACTATTTCGTCCGCACCGCCGACGGAAAGCTCTTCCACGGTTACGTTTGGCCCGACAAAGCCGTGTTTCCCGACTTTATGCGCCCCGACGTGCGCCAGTGGTGGGGGGAATTGCACAAAAGCCTTACAGATATTGGGATTGCGGGGATTTGGAACGACATGAACGAACCTGCGATCGCGGAACGACCTTTTGGTGATGGCGGCGAACACATCTGGTTTCCGCTGGATGCACCGCAGGGCCCGGATGACGATCGCACAAATCACGCCGAAACCCACAATTTGTACGGGTTGATGATGGCGAAAGCTTGTGCTGAGGGGTTGCAGAAGTTGCGGGGCGATCGGTCTTTTGTGCTGACGCGATCGGGTTTTGCGGGCGTACAGCGTTACTCTTCCGTGTGGATGGGCGACAATCAATCCTTGTGGGATCACTTAGAAATGTCGCTACCGATGCTTTGCAACATGGGACTTTCCGGCGTGGCGTTTGTCGGTTGCGACATCGGCGGTTTTGCGGGGAATGCCACCGCTGAACTGTTCGCGCGGTGGATGCAGGTGGGGATGCTGTATCCGTTGATGCGCGGTCATTCGGCCATGAGTACGGCGCAGCACGAACCGTGGGTTTTTGGCGATCGCACCGAGCAGATTTGCCGCGAATACATCAATTTGCGCTATCAACTTTTGCCTTATATTTACACGTTGTTTTGGGAAGCTGCGATGACGGGAACGCCGATTTTGCGACCGCTACTGTATCATTTTTCGGGCGATCGCACAACTTATCACCTTTACGATCAAGTATTGCTCGGCCCGTCGCTAATGGCTGCACCCGTTTACCGGCCTGGAGTCGAGCACCGCGCCGTGTATTTGCCGGAGGGTACTTGGTTTGATTGGTGGACGGGCGAATGCTATCACGGCCCGATGCACATTTTGGCTGATGCGCCTTTGGAGAGAATGCCGCTTTACGTGCGGGGCGGGGGGATAATTGCGATCGGGCCTGTGAGGCAATTTGTGGGCGAAGAACCGCTTGATTCATTAAAAATGCGAATTTGGCCCGGAAGCGGTGAATGGACGCTTTATGAGGACGACGGACACAGTTTTGAGCGCGAAAAAGGTGTCTGGGCTGCGACTAATTACAAGGTGTATTTGGAAGGGGAAAAAATCATCGTTGAAATTGCGGCGCGCGAGGGAGAGTTTGCAATTTGCGATCGCGAAATTACTGTAGAAGTTGTTGGGATTGGGGAACAGCAATTTACTGATGATGGTACAGGGAAGCGTTTGATATTTTAAGTGTTTTTGTCAGTGATAGCTAATTTTAACTGGTTTGTAGTCAGGACTTCAGTCCTCTTCCTTTTAAGAAGGACTAAAGTCCTCACTACCAACCTAATTGTTTGTAGTCAGGACTTCAGTCCTCTTCCTTT